>NZ_JALFGV010000150.1:0-34087 GCF_022777125.1 Lawsonibacter sp. | reverse complement strand
CGTTCAGTTGTACAATTTTCTCGGACATGGTTTACAGACTCCTTTCAGAATGGTGTGTCGCAACTTCATTCTACCAGAGTTCTGCAAACCATGTCTCTTTTTATCCTCTTTTATATTTGCGCAACTTATTTTACCTTATCTGTTTGATAGACCGAGCAAGGTGTTCCCGTGTGCTAGCCAAATGAGCTGGAAGCCGGGCGAAAAGGAATTCATCGAGAACATCGGTTGTCAGATGCAAGGCCCATTGAAATTCCCGAACCCGTTCTTCCTGCAGGGGGTGTTCTATACGCTTTCGCCGCAACACGGTGAGCCTTTCTCGAATGTATCCGGTGATACTGTCATAGTGCGCAGCAATCCAGCAGAGAAAGCGATAGAGGAAGGTGGGCCAAGCCAGCGGGCGGCTTTGGAGTTTCGTCATCTGGTCGTTGGGAAGGGCGTGTTCCAGCTGGAGGATCAGGCGCCGGTACGGCGCATGCTTTACCCAAGGTAAAGCATAATTTCGGTTTGAAAGGCGCTTCTTTGCTTGCAGATCCGACGGCCCGTGCCGAAGCGGACAGAAGGGCGCAGTGCGCCGTCTGACGGGATGGATTGGATGGGTAAGCGGAAAAAGCCTCCCTATTTCCAGGGGGATCAGTGGTTCAACAAAAAAGTGGAGGGCCGTACACGGGAGGCTCTGGCGCAGCGCAACGGTGCGTTTGCCCGGGAACACAAGGCGGGCAGCAAGGAAGCGCTGCTGGACTATGTGCGCAGCGAGGCGGCGCGGCTGTGGTTTACGCCAAACGCTGTTGAGATCATCGGAGGGACATACATCGCCTCCCGTTTCGGCGGCTGGTATCAAGCGGTCACTGCGGCGGGGCTCAGGCCGCCCGGCCGGGCGGCGCAGTTTACAAACCGCAAAATCTACAAAGAGGAATTCAAGCGCCAGGCGCGGCTGTTCAAACAGGAGCGTGAAACGGCGCGGGAACAGCGGCGGAATGCGAACCGGGCTGCATCCCACACCGCTGCCGAAACTCAGGAAGCGCTCCATTTGCAGGAGCTGGAATGGCGCCGCGCACATGAAAGCGACTCCGACGAAGAGCTGCTGGACTATATCCGCCGGTGTGCGGATGAGCTTGGCCGCACGCCCCTTGGGCGGGAGGTCCAGGGCATCGCCTATCTTCAGGAACGGTTTGGAAGCTGGGCCGCAGCGGTCCATTTGGCCGGACTGCGGCCCACCGGAAGCACTTCACCGGCGATTGCTGGCGGAGCGGTAGATTCTGGCCGTGGAAAAGATATGGGAGATTGATGGCAACGATAACAAAGAAACAATTCTCTGTGCCAGAAAAGCCCACAAGCCCGCCGTGCCGCAACTGATGGAGCAGATGAAACACGCCGGATATGCTGGATTTTGCACCGGATACAGTGGTTGCACACTCTGCGATCCATGCGCACGCACGGAGAATCAGCCCTGTAAATGCCCAGAACTTCGGATCAGCTGTATGTCGGCCTACTGCGTGGATGTAGCAGAACTGGTATCGCGGTGCGGTTTGCCCTTTGTCTGGGACGCAAACAAGCTGCATTTGTTTGGGATGATCGCATTTCACAAGGTATATTGCTCCGTTGAATAATGAATTTAAGTGTGCAAGAGAGTGCAAAAGAGTCCATTGAGGGCGCAAAAGAGTCCATTGACATTTTGAATAAAGCGAGGTATCCTTAAGTAAGTAAAATCCACATTTCAAACAAACTGAATATTAACTCCGGCTTTTGTGGCAAAAGTGCGCGACCGGAACGGTGTTCCAGCACCGTGAAGACACGCATTCTTGTTCTGGTGAACAAGGGAAACGGGTGAAATTCCCGAGTATGTGTCGGTATGCGGCGGTTTTATCAAACCGCGGCGTAACCGGCTTAGTAGCTGTGATTACGGAGTGCAGCCTCTGTGCGTCCTGTGGGCGGATATTGCGAAAGCAAGTCATTGGAATCCCTGTAATGGGGAGGAGAGAAGGCGAGGTTTGCGCGTTGGTGCTTGTATAGCGCCTGAACGTATAAGGCAGAAGACCTGCATAATAGATCATACCCATGCGGAAGCACACGCTCCGCAAAAAGACTGATCTATGCCGAAGGGGCGCGCGGATGGGGTATCCATTCGGGTGTCTCCATTTTTGCGTACAAAGGCGACAGTATTTTTACTGTCGCTTTTCTGTGCCATCCACAAATGCGGGCGTAGTCTATACGTTCGCATTTTTTATTTCTCCAAGGCAGGGAAATACGGTACTGCATCATTCCATCGGGCCTTCGCCCGATTCCATAAAGGCGATACGCGCCGACAATTGAATAGCCACATCGGGAAAGAATACCGTGTTCGGGGAAACGCGCGAGGAAATGAGCGCGTCAAGGCACGAAAAACGCGGTCTACGTCGCGGCGGGCGGGAGCGCAGGAAACGATACCGGGTATGTGGTGGAGGCTACATCATCCATGCAAAGTCAACGGCCTTCGTGCCGTGACGATAAGAGATTTTCACGTTTACAGGGATATGAGGAGGTGGGGCCCGTGGGCCATTCACTGAAGGCACAGTGAAATTCTATGCGCTCTGTGCCTGTTCCCGCGAAGCATAGGTTAAAATTTAGAAGGGAGCTTTTCACATGAAAATGAAAAAATTCACAGCTGTTATCCTTGCGCTCGTCATGGTTTTCGCCATGAGCGCTAATGCGTTTGCCGCCACCAATGCAACAGCGTCCCTCACTGTTTCTTACGATGGCGAGCCCCTGCTTGAGGAAACTGTCAATGTTACGAGTGGTATGACCGCGAAGGCTATGCTTGACCAGTATCAGGACTATCTTGATCTGGTGTGGGGCACTGTTCCCAACCTGAACCCTAACCCTGCATTTTCCAGCACCGCGTACATTGTTGATACGATTTATAGCACGGGCAGTGAGCCTGTTGGCGCTGCTTCCGGCATTCCTGCTCAGTTCTGGAGCTCTACATACCCGGGCTATGGCATTGAATATACGGAGACAGTAAACGGGGAGACCGTTTATCATTTTATCTATGTCGGAAATGATTGGCAGTTTACCGTGAATGGCGAGATGCCTGTGGACCCTGTTTACACGGATTCTGACGGCAATAACTATCAGCTTTATGTGGATCAGTATGTTGTCAACGCGAATGACGAGGTGGTCCTGAATTATGCGGAGACTGTCACGCGCTGGACCGGCACCGACAACTGGCTGACTGCGTAAGCACCGCTCCGATTGATTTTTGAATGACATAGTCTGATGCCCCTCGCCCGGTCTTGCGCATTGCTGGCCGGGCGGGGGCCATTTTGCTATATGGCGCTTATGCAGTTAGGAGTGAAAAAATGGAAAGCGCAAATTTCGTGTGGAAACGCATACCAGCACTGTTTGTCTCCCTCGTTCTTTTTTTGATATTGATTCCCAGCTTCATGATTTCTGCTTCGGCCTCGGAGGCGGGTGGGGATAATTCGCATGGGTATGTTAGTGATATGCAGTTGAATGCGTCGATACGAACGGACAAAAATATACCTACGTTTGAGTTTTCTCCTGATAAGACCAAATATGATGGTGTTAAGTTCATTGATACATCAACAGGCACGCTTATTCTGACGTTAAATGAAAATGCAAAAACAGATGGGAGCTTAGGCTACTCAATTTATTTAGGGGATACAAAAATTGCAACAAAAGCAATAACCAATGTGAAATCAAAAATAACACTGGCGCCTTTATTTATAAATCTGACTATGGGTGAGGTAAACAACATCTCGATCCGAGTCGGTACATTTGTCGACACCAAATCCAGCGTGACTGATTATGACGAGTATCTGCTGTCCGCCTCAGTTCTTCCTGGCATCAGTAAGCTATCTGTATCTGATAGCTCAAGTGAAATAGAGATTTCCCCTGAATTCGAGATGGGCGTAGTTTATTTCACTGACACCTTCACCGCAGTTAGCACAGATGACGAAGTCGCCTTGACGGTTACGTTCAAAAACAATAAAAATGTACAATGCTATGTAGGAACCGGCGAAGAAAAGATCGCTTTAACAAGCAATACAGCGCAGACGATTCAAATCAAAGATTATATTGACGGGGACGCCGCCGCTCAGATCGCAAAAATTCCAATCTACCTTTTATATGACGTTGAGGAAAAGGAAAAATGCGAGAATACATTTTATCTTTATGTAGCTGATCCGGAGAACTTTAGCCCTGTGATCACGGCGCAGCCGCAGGGTCTGGCCTGTAAGAAAGGATCAACTCCTGAACTATCTGTTGAGGCGACTGACCCGGATGGGAATGATGATCTCACTTACCAGTGGTATAAAGGCAGCGTAACAAGTAATATGAAGGCGATCCCCGACGCGACCGGCCCTTCGTATACGGTCCCGGAGGACGACACGGCACGCGCGGGAACAACCTATTATCGATGCGATGTCACCAATTCCATCAACCTGGAAGCATTTGGGGAATTGAGCTTTGTGAGCCAAAGCGAGACGGTGGCGGTTGAGACAGAGCTCACCTATGTATCCAATCCGAAAATACTACGTGACCTAGGCAGCTTTAAGGTAACAGAAACGAACCAATTTGCGGCAGATTATTGCACGACCTATTCTGCCGGCGAAAAATTTGATACGATATATATCGCGGTCGAACCGCCGGAAGCGGGCGTGACGCTCAGCTACGCTTACTATGTCAACACGGAGCAGGATTTTGAAACCGCGGAAATTTTAGAAGTAAAATCAGACAAATTAACTGCTGGCTATGATCCCCGTGTTGGTTCATATGAGACATATGGCGTGAAACCAGTCAGCGGCTTTGCGGAAGGCGAATATTATATTTGGTGTGCCGTAACGGCATCGGCAGAAGACGGCAGAACAGCGCAATCGATCAGCGGTCCGGTCAAGCTGACCTTTGAATCGCTTCCGCTTGACTTTGCCAAAGGCAGGGGCACCGAGAGCGATCCTTACATCATTGAAACGGAAGAGGACTTTGCGAAAATTCGTGACTACGTTTACAACGGGCAATGGTGCTCGGGCGTCCATTTCCAAATGGGAAATGATATCGAGCTGTCTGCCGATTGGACTCCCATTGGCGGAGAAAACGAATCTCTTGAGGTAAACGGAAGAACAATTCAGGCATTTAGCGGCATTCTGGATGGTGCAGGCCATAAATTGACCGTTGCCCCAGGCGGAAAGCCGTTGTTTAATTATGTCAGCGATGCGGTCATTAAAAATCTGAATATCTATGGTGAGAAAATCGGTGGAAACGGCTTAATTGACCATATGCATGCTGATTACGGCCCGGATGGCGATTACTGGACCGGTGTACCTGATTGTGTAACGCTTGATGGATGCCGGCTGTTGAGCGGTTCTTCTACCCTTAAAGCCGGCTTTATGGAGGGCAGCGGGTCCGGTGCAAACACAATTACAATTCGTAACTGCGTCGTTGAAGAAAATGTAGTCATCGGATACAACAAGGACCAAAACGGCATTGGCTCGTTTGTCGGCTCCATGTTTAACGGCATGATGGAAAATTGCACCAGTTCGGCCACTGTATTTGGCCAACATAAAGTTGGCGGTCTGGCCGGTAAAAAGGGGCAGGCTGTCGGACTGTGCGAGGTCCGCAACAGCAGCTTCCTGGGAACCATTGAAGCGACAGGCAACTGGGTCGGCGGTATTATTGCGGCAGGGTATTACAGCGATTCCGCACCGAACACGGTCCCTGTTTCCGTTGTGAATTGCTATGTAGCTGCCGATATTACTGGCAATGATTATATAGGCGGTATATTCGGCGGTGAAGAAGGGCTGAAAGGCGCACTCAATCAGTGCTGGATAACAGACAACTACTACTATGGAACAATCAGCGCAACCGGAACCAACGTGGGTGGTCTGATTGGCTGGTATGAGTCTGTCAACAACTTACAGCATATAGAAAATAACTACTATTATGACGCTTCTGGAACGACTCAGAATTTAATCGGCGGAGTAGGAAAGTACTGGGTCGAAGAAGACGAAAAAGACGCCATTATTTACGGCATGGGCTCTGCCAAGACTGCCGAAGAATTCAAAAACGGGACGGTCAAAGACCTTCTAAACGCCGGGAGCGACTACAAAAACTGGACACAGGACGAAGATGCGCTGTATCCGACGTTGTTCAGTGTGTCCACCATTACCAGCCTTGAACTTTCCGGAAATTACAAAACGGAATACTATCTCGGAGAAGAACTTGATTTGACCGGAATGGAAATTACTGCTGTTTACAGTGACGGGAAAATAACGAAACCTACGCTTAATGATGTTTCCATTACGGGATATGACAAAAATAAGCGTGAATACCAGACGGTTACTGTTTCTTATGGGGGTGCTTACGCAGAGTTCCGAGTTGTGGTGAAAAAACCCGCCACCCCAAATGCTCCCAACACCATCACGGTATATTTCAAGCTCATGGGCGATGACAACCACAACTGGGCGGATGATTACATCCCCGAGGAGGGTGAGGCCCACACTTTGCAGTATGGCGGCTTGAAAACATGGATCAGCAACGCAGCCTATACGGTAGACCAAAACGCGACCGTCGCGGATCTACTGGATATAGTCGCTGAAAAGCATGGCGTTGTTTTTGACAACCCCACCGGAAACTATGTTGAGAGCGTCACCTACAATGGCATCACCCTTGGCGAGTTTGATAACGGGAAACTGTCCGGCTGGATGTATACGCTGAACGAAAGCCATCCACTGTTCGGCGTCAGCGAGCAATTCCTTGAAAACGGCGACCGCATTATCTGGCACTATACGGATGACTACACCAAGGAAGAAGGCTCCGAAAAGTGGGGCGGCGGTTCTTCCACTAATAAGGATTCTGATGAGAAAGCAGCGGATGAGGTCATTGAGTTGATCGACGCCATCGGCACCGTGACCAAAGACAGCGGCAGCAAAATCGCCGCCGCCCGCACGGCCTATGACGCTCTGACAGACGCGCAGAAGAGGCTGGTCTCCAACTACGAAGTGCTGACTGACGCGGAGGCAGAATTTGAACGACTGGGTCTGCCCACCGTTGCCGGCCTGCCTTTCACGGACGTCAGCGGCCACTGGGCGCTGGAGGCCATCCAGTACGTCTATGACAAGGGCCTGATGGCCGGTACCAGCGATACGACCTTTGCCCCCGATGTGACCCTCAACCGCGGCATGCTGGCCACCATCCTCTACCGGTTGGAGGGCGAGCCCGCCGTCAAGAGCGCCGGCACTTACTCCGACGTGGCGGCAGACGCCTACTATGCCAAGGCGGTTGCCTGGGCGACCGAGAACAAGATTGTTTCCGGCTACGGCAACGGTTTCTTCGGTCCTGCCGACAATATTACCCGCGAGCAGATGGCCGCCATGCTCTATCGCTACGCCTCTTATAAGGGCTATGATGTGAGCAGGTCGGGAGACCTGAAGTTCTATACCGACGCAGCCTCCATCGGTTCCTGGGCGGTGGACGCCCTCCGGTGGGCCAATGCGGAGGGGCTGATCAACGGACGCACCAGCAGCACCCTTGTACCCGCAGGAACTGCCACCCGTGCCGAAGCGGCGACCATCCTCACGCGCTTCTGCCAGCGGTATGTACCGGAGCTGACCACGCCCGAGGAGCGGGAATGGACCGTCAACACCAATGGAAGCATCGGCGTTGATTCCAGGACCAACACTCTGCGTCCCCGTGCCGTACCGGACAGCTCAGGCAGCGCCATGGTCCGGATTTCCGGGACTCAGCTGAAAAAGCTGATCGAGATGACGGAGAATCTGGACACAGCCCGTGCGCTGATCATCCCCACCGGCCAGGGGAGCCTGAAGTCACTCACCCTGGAGCTGCCCAAGCTGGAACTGAACCAGATGGCGTACCGGTCCGAGGTGGGGCTGGAGCTCCGGACGCCCCACGGCGAGCTGATCCTGAATACGGAGGCATTACAGATGCTGTCCAACCGCATGCGCAGCGATTTCGCGGCGCTCACACTGGGCGCCGGAGATGCCGCCGATGCGCGGACGGCGCTGGGCGGTGTGCTCCCGGAGGGCGTGACGGAGGATCAGCTGGAGCAGGCGCATGTGCTGCGTGCGTCTGCAACTTCCGGTTCCAATAAGATCACCTCCCTGGGCGAGCATCGCTATACCCTCCGCCTCCCGGTGGAAGCAGGTTTTGCTGCAGCGGACCCGGCCTGCACCGTGCTTTTTGCGGCGGAGGACGGTACTGTGACAACGCTGACCGGGAAGTACGTACAAGACGAATCATTCTCCTACATCAGCGTTTCCCTTTCGGGCTTCGGCACAGTGATTGCCCTGCCCTCCGGTACAGCAGCGGAATCTTAACTGGCGGGGTATGCGCCGCTGAACCTGTTCGCTTCGTGGAATGTCCCACGGGGTGATACCTTCCATTCTGTCTGGCCGGCCTCCGCGGGGTGTCGTCCGCACCCCGCGGGGGTTCCGCCGCAGAAAAGGACGGTCCTGTAACAGGTAAACCGGGACGGAGGCCGTGCGGCAGTAAAGTACGGGGCTGTCCGGCACGGTGAAACACAATTGATGCCGTTTTGCTCGAACGGCGGACGGTGGAGCGCTCCTGCCCGTAGGGGCGGGAGCGCTTTTTGACTACGCAGGATCGATATGGTAAGATGATAAAAGTCTCGCTGGAATGCACAATTTTTAACACATAAAACCTTGCTGAAATGAAACAGCGGGGAAATGAAACGATGGCGGATCGATCCGCTGAAAAGCTTGGGAGGAAACCATATGAAGCAATGGAAAGAAAGAGGCCTTAGCCTCCTGCTCGTGCTGGCTCTGCTGATGAGCCTGTCCGTCACGGCCCTAGCAGCAGTATCAAAGGATACGCTGGCGGATGCCATTACGGACACGGCGGCCTATCTGTACAAGACCGTCAAAAGCCCGCAGGTGGGCTCCATCGGCGGCGAGTGGGCGGTGCTGGGACTGGCCCGCAGCGGCTATGATGTACCGGAGCAGTATTATCAGGACTACTATGCCACCGTAGAGGAATATGTAAAAGCCTGCAACGGCATGCTCCATGAGAAAAAGTATACCGAGTATTCCCGCCTCATCGTGGCGCTCAGCTCCATCGGCAAGGACGCCCGGGATGTGGCGGGCTACGACCTGACCAAAGCGCTTGGTGATTATGACAAAACCATCTGGCAGGGGCTGAACGGCCCTATCTGGGCGCTCATCGCCCTGGATTCCCGGAATTATCCCATGCCGGAAAATCCACAGGCCAAAACGCAAGCCACCCGCCAAATGTACATTGACCGGATCTTGGAGTGTCAACTCCCGGACGGCGGCTGGAGCCTGTTCGGCGGTACGGCGGCGGCCTCCTCCGGCGACAACACCTCCGACCCGGATATCACCGGCATGGCGCTGCAGGCGTTGGCCAAGTACCAGGACCAGACCGCGGTGAAAAAGGCGACGGACGAGGCTCTGGCCTGTATGAGTGAAAAGCAGAACTCTACCGGAGGCTTCTCCTCCTGGGGTACCGCCAACTCCGAGAGCTGCGTGCAGATCATCGTGGCCCTGTGCGAACTGGGTATCCCCCTGGACGATCCCCGCTTCGTCAAGAATGGGAACACCCTGCTGGACAATCTGATGACCTTCTATCTCAAGGGCAGCGGATTCCTGCACACGGCGGACGGCTCCGGCTCCAACCAGATGGCCTCTGAGCAGGGCTTCTACGGGCTGGTAGCGGCCCAGCGGCTCCAGCAGGGCAAGAACAGCCTGTACCGCATGGGGGATGCGAAGGTCATCTCTGCCGGTGAGGGCGGACAGGCAGCTGGCTCCGGCCTCGCAGGAAAGGACCCCGCCGTACAGGCCAGACCGGTGATTGCGCCGGGCAAGACCTTTTCGGATATCTCCGGCGCAAATGCCCATGCAAACCAGCCCGCCATCGAGGCGCTGGCCGCGCGGGGGATCATTGACGGCAAGGGGAGCGGCCTGTTTGACCCGGACGCCAATATGACCCGGGCGGAGTTCTCCACCATCGTGGTCCGCGCCCTGGGCCTGACGGCCAAGGCCAACAACGTGTTTACCGATGTCATTACGGATCAATGGTATGCCCCCTATGTGGGAACGGCAAACACCTATGGCATTGTCAACGGCGTGGGAGACGGACGCTTCAATCCGGAAGGCACCATTACCCGGCAGGAGGCCGCCGTTATGGTGGCCCGCGCGGCCGGGCTCTGCGGGATGGATACGACAATGGACAATGCAACCACGCGAGACGTCCTGGCGCAGTTTGGAGACTATGTGACCTCCGCTGAGTGGGCGCGTTTCGGCCTCGCCTTCTGCTATCGCGAGGATATTCTGGATCAGAGCGACATGAACATCCGGCCCAAGGAAGCCATCCTGCGCTGCGAGATCGCGCAGATGATTGCCAATATGCTGGACACCGCCAAGCTTTTGTAATAGGAGGGTATTGTTATGTTGAATTTAACTTGGCTGAAAGATACGGATCATGTAGCTTATTGCAAAGAGGAAGATATCCTGCCCCGCCTGAGCCGGGAGCTTGGCATCGGTGATTTGGTCGACTGTGTAGCGGCATTTCGGGCAGCGCCCACCCCAGAGGGCGTCAATATCAAGGGGCTGAGGCGGACAACGCTAAAGCTTTTCATTCCCAATCTGATGTTTGATGAGCCCATTGATATGGGCGAGAATGTATGGATCTACATGGGCGAGCTGTGCCCGGCCTACTGCCTTTATACACCCTGGGAGGACAGTGAGGGGACAAAATGAAGCTGGCCAAAGGAAAGGTGATCGCCGTTCTGGCGGTCGTCGCTATCCTTGCCGGGGCGTTTTGGTACGGCGGCGGCGCGCCTGGTCTCCAAGGCTGGACAGTGGAGAAACAGCCGGCGGTGACGCAGCAGATGGACAAACCGGCAAACGGCAGCCCGGAGCTGCCGGAGAAGGGACAGAACGTCCCAGACGATACATTGGAGAAACCGGAGGATACAGAGCAGCCCGGTGAAACCGTTCCGGCAGAGACGCCGGAGGGCGGCGCGCCTTCTGAGCCGCCCGCAGATACGGAAATGCCGACAACGGAACCCACGCCCACGGAAGGTATAGATAGCCGCCCCGGCGGCCTTGAGGGCGGGATGACCGTGCAGGAGAAGCTGGATGCCGCGGCGGAGATCGCCGGCGGCAGTTCTCCCGGCGTGCTGGCCGGCGACAAGGATTACTCCGAGTCCCAGGGCATGGTCATCGACCCGGAGACCGGCAAGGACAAATATCTCACCGACCCGGTGCCGGAGGGAAAGCCTCTGCCTGTGGAACCCCAGGATGTAACCATTTCCGATACGGCCTACACCTGTACCCTCTCCATCTCCTGCGCCACCATCCTGGAGCACATGGACTGGCTGGACCCGGAGAAAACTGAGCTGGTTCCGGAGGACGGCTGGATTTTAGAGCCTATGGAGGTTACCTTTTACGAAGGCGAAAGTGTGTTCAACGTTCTTCAGCGTACCTGCAAGCAGCAGAAGATCCATATGGAGTTCGAGAACACGCCCATGTATAACAGCGCCTACATTGAGGGCATCCACAACCTGTACGAATTCGACTGCGGGGAGCTCTCCGGATGGATGTACAAAGTCAACGACTGGTTCCCCAACTACGGCTGTTCGAGATACCAGCTTCAGGACGGCGACGTCATCTGCTGGGAATACACCTGCGACCTTGGCGTGGATGTAGGCGGCTTCTACTCCACAGGTGCCTAACAACATACAGAGGGCGGCGAACCGCCGCCCTCTTTTGATCGGAAGTGATGAAAATTCAGAATCGGGATACTTTTTCCAGCTACCATCCCATCATTAATTTTTTGTATTTTGCGCTGGTGCAGGTGTTCAGCATGTGCTTCATGCACCCGGTCAGCCTGCTCATTTCCCTGGGCTGCGCCGCGGCCTACAATATCGATCTGAACGGCAGGAAGGCCGTAAAGTTTCAGCTGGCGTTCTTGCTGCCCATGATGCTCATGGCGGCTGTCATCAATCCGGCCTTTAACCATAAGGGCGCCACCATCCTGACCTATCTGCCCACTGGAAATCCGCTGACGCTGGAGAGCATGGCCTACGGCGTGGCCGCTGCTATGATGCTGGCCTCCGTCATCACCTGGTTCTCCTGCTATACGGCGGTTATGACTTCAGACAAGTTTGTATATCTGTTTGGCCGGGTCATCCCCGCCCTCAGTCTGGTGCTGTCCATGACCCTGCGCTTTGTGCCGAAATTCAAGGCCCAGCTCCATGTGGTCAGCGAGGCCCAGCGGTGTGTGGGCCGGGACGTGTCCAACGGCAGTATGCTCCAGCGGCTGAAAAATGCCATCACCATCCTGTCCATTATGATCACCTGGGCGCTGGAAAACGCCATTGAGACTGCGGACAGCATGAAAAGCAGGGGCTACGGCCTGCCGGGCCGGACGGCCTTTTCCATCTACCGCTTTGACGACCGGGACAAGGCGGCACTGGCGTGGCTTTGCTTCTGCGGCTTTTATATCGTCTGCGGCTGGGCGGTGGGCGGCCTGTATTGGCGCTATTATCCCACCATCAAGGGCGCGGCGGTCATACCCTTCACTGTCAGCTTTCAGTTGGTTTACCTGGCCTTGTGCCTGACGCCGGTCATTTTGAATGGAATGGAGGACAGGAAATGGAAACATTTGAAATCCGAAGCCTGACCTTCTCCTATCCGGAGCAGGCGCGGGCCGCGCTGGAGGAGATGAGCCTCACGGTCAAACAGGGGGAGTTCCTGGTGCTCTGCGGCCCCTCCGGCTGCGGCAAAAGCACGCTGCTCCGGCAATTAAAAACTGTCCTGGCCCCTCACGGCAGACGGAGCGGTGAGATCCTGTTTGAGGGCCTCCCGCTGGACGAGCTGGACCAACGGGAGCAGTCGCAGCGCATCGGCTTTGTCCAGCAGTCCCCGGATAACCAGATCGTCACCGATAAGGTGTGGCACGAGCTGGCCTTTGGATTGGAGAGCCTGGGATACGACACCCCAACCATCCGCCGCAGGGTGGCTGAAATGGCCTCTTTCTTCGGCATCCAGACCTGGTTTTATAAAAATGTGACCGAGCTGTCCGGGGGCCAGAAGCAGCTTTTGAATCTGGCCTCCGTCATGGCCATGCAGCCCTCGGTCCTCATCCTGGACGAGCCCACCAGCCAGCTGGATCCCATTGCCGCGTCGGATTTCCTTGCCACCCTGGGCAAGATCAACCGGGAGCTCGGAACAACCATCCTTTTGACTGAGCACCGGCTGGAGGAGGCGTTTCCCCTGGCTACCCGTGTGGCAGTCATGGACGGTGGTAAACTCCTTTGTACCGGCACGCCCAATGAGGTGGGGGCCATTCTGAAGGACGCGGGCCACGCCATGTTCCTGGCCATGCCCACTTCCATGCGGGTATGGGCGGCGGTAGAGAACGGCGCTCCCTGCCCCATCACCGTCCGGGAGGGCAGGGACTGGCTGGCAGCCTTTGCAGCAGAGCATCCCGTGAAAGAATTGCCCGGGGAGCCGGAATATGCCTATCCGAATGAAATCGCGCTAGAGGCAGACGAGCTGTGGTTCAAGTATGAGAAGGACTTGCCGGATGTGGTAAAAGGGCTGACGCTCTCGCTCAAAAAAGGCGAATTCCTGGCTCTGCTGGGCGGCAACGGCACCGGCAAGACCACCAGCCTGAAGCTGCTGGCGGGGCTCGCAAAGCCCTACCGGGGAGAGATTCAGAGCATCGGAAGCGTGGGGGTGCTGCCGCAGAATCCCCAGGCTCTGTTTGTAAAAAAGACCGTCCGCGAGGATTTGTATGAGATTCTGAAGGGCAAAAAGCTGACGAAGGAATACGCGGACGCCAAGGTGGCCTATGTGACCGCCCTGTGCCGTCTGGGAGAACTGTTGGACCGTCACCCCTACGACCTGTCGGGCGGGGAACAGCAGCGGGCGGCGCTGGCCAAGGTGCTGCTGCTGGAGCCGGACATCCTGCTGATGGACGAGCCCACCAAGGGTCTGGACGCCGAATTCAAGCAGACCTTTGCGGAGATCCTTCAGGCATTGTTGGGCCGGGGTGTGACCATCCTCATGGTCAGTCACGACATCGAGTTCTGCGCCCGGTACGCCCACCGCTGCGCACTGTTCTTTGACGGAAGTATCGTTACCGAGGCACCGCCGAGAGCCTTCTTCTCCGGCAACAGCTTCTATACCACCTCCGCTAACCGCATGGCGCGCGGCATTATCCCGGAGGCCGTTACCGCAGAGGACGTAATCTCCGCCTGCGGCGGCGTATTGCCGCCCGTTCCGGAACTGCCCGATGACATCCCGCCCCTGCCGGAGCCGGAGGAGAACGGCCCGGACGCGGGGCCGGCAAGGCTGCCCTGGTGGCGCAAGCTGATTGCCGTGATCTCCGGGGCGGTAACAATCGTTTTGTTTGTGCAAGCTCTGGGGATCACAGATCTGACTGCCCTGGTTACCCGGGAAGGCGTTACCGCCCTGGCAGGAAGCCAGCTGCGCCTCTACGGCATTATGCTATTTTGTATGTTTGCTTTTGCCTTTTCCATTACCCGCCGCGCCCACCGGCCGGACTATCTGGTGCAGATGCCAAAAGAAAAGCGGAAGCTGGCGAAGCGCACTGTTGTGGCTGCGGCGCTGATCCTGCTGCTGATTCCCTTGACACTGTTTGTCGGCGTGTACTATCTGGACGGCAAAAAGTATTATTTTATCTCCCTGCTGATCCTGCTGGAGACCATGCTGCCCTTCTTCCTGATTTTTGAGGGCCGAAAGCCCCAGGCACGGGAGCTGGTGATCATTGCGGTGATCTGCGCCGTTGGTGTTGCTGGCCGTGCGGTGTTCTTCATGCTGCCGCAGTTCAAACCGGTTATGGCTCTGACGATCATTGCGGGCGTGGCGTTTGGCGGCGAGACTGGTTTTCTGGTGGGGGCCATGACCATGCTGGCCTCCAACGTGCTGTTTTCCCAAGGACCGTGGACGCCTTGGCAGATGTTCTGCATGGGGATCATTGGGTTCCTGGCCGGCGTCCTGTTCCGGAAGGGCTGGCTGCGGCGCAGCCGGGTCAGCCTGTGCATATTCGGGGCGCTTGCCGCCATTGTGATTTACGGCGGCATCATGAACCCGGCCTCCGCCCTGATGTGGGCGCCTGATCTGAACGGAAAGATCCTCTTGACCTACTATATTTCCGGCTTCCCCATGGATTGCATCCAGGCTGCCGCCACATGGCTGTTCCTATGGTTCGCCGCCGAGCCCATGCTGGAAAAGCTGGATAGAATTAAAGTGAAATACGGTTTGGTGGAGTGAATGGCAGAATCTATCTGATGAGTCAAGGCCAGCCCTGAAAGGGATGGCTTGAAAAAGCCCTATAAGGGCATAGTACGGCCAGCGCCTAAAAGACGCTGGCCTTCACTATGTTCAGGCCATTGTGGATTGATTACCTCGCTTGACCCTTAAAAGGGTTTTTGTATTCCTTGGTGCTTACCTTATCTTCTATCTGGTCCTGTTTCCTATCTTCGGGTCGTGTCAAGAATTTTTTGCACTTTGATTTGCAGTCTCTGGGATGAATAAAGTCAGCCAACAATGGAGGCGTCCTCAATGGCAGCCTCCAGGTGCTTCATGTTCATATGCTTCTTGTTGCCCCACTGGGCACCGGCCACATGGCGCAGGCGGGCACAGACCAGCATGAGGGCAGAGTTTCCGGAAGCCGTGAAACGCAAGCAGCACAAGGATTCCGATCCTCGTGAGCACAAGAAATGCTACGCTCCCAACGGCCTGAAATTGCGGCACTCCGCATCGAAGGTGGCCATTGGGAAGGCGATACCGTAGTATCCACATAATATCCTCTGCACCAAAATTGTCGGTTTCCATACTTGTATTTCAGATTTACATGTCTCTCATAGATAATCAGCGTACTTTTTCCTTTTAGAAATCCCACAAATCCAGATACACTTATCTTTGGCGGTATACTCACCAGCATATGGATGTGATCTGGGCACACTTCTGCCTTTATGATCTCAACCTGCTTCCACTCACACAGTCTTCTTAGAATTTCTCCTATTTCCTGCTTCTTATCCTGATAAAATATCTTTCGTCTGTACTTCGGTGCAAATACCATGTGATATTTACAGTTCCATCTTGTATGTGATAAACTACTCGTGTCATTCATTTGGGTGAGCTCCCTTTGCTTTTCTTTGTGCAGTTGGCAGACCGCACCTTCAGTATAGCAAAGGGAGTTCTTATTTCCTACTCTCCGCTAAAGCTCTTACGGAACTCCCCGGCAGTGCCGGGGGGCGGACTACAAAAAACACACCTGCCCCGGAGGGCAGATGTGTGCTTCAATCGTACCCGCCCAGTAAAACGGGACCGGGCCTTACCGACTGAACGACGAGGGCAGGCCCGTACTGCCATGCAGTTTCCGGCCCGGTCGCTATTCCTGTATTCATACGTTTCGTGTGCTATGCGGCGGAACCCCCGCGGGGCGCAGACAACGCCCCGCGGGGGTCGGCCAAACAGGATGGAAGGTATCACCCCGTGAAGCGTTCCACAAAGCGAGCGGGTCTGGCGGCATTCACCACCACTGATCAGACTTCGGTGTCCGTACAGGAAGTCAGGACGATCACTGTGCCGAAGTCCGAAAGGGAAACACTGATGTAGGAGAATTCTCCGTCCCTGACATACTTTCCGGCCAACTTTGTCACCATGCCGTCCCCCGCCACGCAAAGTACGGTGCAGGCCGCATCCGCGGTGTCGAAGCCTTCTTCCACCGGGAGGCGAAGGGTAACGCGCTGCTCGCCCAGAGCGGTAATGTCATTCGAGCCGGAGGCTGCGGACACGCGCAGCACGTGCGCCTGACCCAGCTGTGCCTCTGTGACACTCTCCGGGAGCACGCCGCCCAGCGCCGTCCGCGCATCGGCGGCATCCCCTGCGCACAGCGTGAGCACAGCGCCCTCACCGCGCACCCGGTTGGACAGGATCCGCAGCGCGTCCGTGTTCAGAATCAACTCGCCATGAGGCGACCTGAATTCCAGTCCCACCTCAGACTGGTAAGCCATCTGATTCAGCTCCAGCTTGGGCAGCTCCAAGGTAATCTGCTTCAGGCTTCCCGCACCGGACGGAATGATCATCGCCCGCTCCACACCCAGGCTCTCCGACATCTCAGTCAGCTTTTTCAACTGGGTCCCGGAGATCCGGACCGAGGCGCGGCCTGTGCCGTCCAGCACGGCACGCGGCCGCAGGGTGTTGCTTCGGGAGTCGATTCCGATGCTTCCGTTTGTGTTGACCACCCACTCCCGCTCCTCGGGCGCGGTCAGTTCCGGTACATACCGCTGACAGAAGCGCGTGAGAATGGTCGCAGCTTCAGCGCGGGTAGCCGTCCCGCCGGGAACGATGGTGCTGCTGGTGCGTCCGCTGATCAGCCCCTCCGCATTGGCCCACCGGATGGCGTCCACCGCCCAGGAGCCGATGGCGGAGGTATCGGTGTAGAACTTCAGGTCGCCCATCTTGCTCACATCGTAGCCCTTATAAGAGGCGTAGCGGTAGAGCATGGAGGCCATCTGCTCGCGGGTAATGTTGTCGGCGGGGCCGAAGAAACCGTTGCCGTAGCCGGAAACGATCTTGTTCTCCGTCGCCCAAGCGACCGCCCCGGCATAGTAGGCATCCTGGGCCACATCGGCATAAGCGGCACCGCCTGTCACAGCGGGTTCGCCCTCCAGGCGGTAGAGGATGGTGACCAGCATACCGCGGTCAAGGGTGATGTCGGGGGCGAAGATCGTCTCGCCGGTACCGGCCATCAGGCCCTTGTCATAGACATACCGGATGCTCTCCAGCGCCCAGTGGCCTGCAGCATCTGTAAAGGGCAGATCCACGACCACCCCCAGCCGGGCAAGCGCCTCTTCTGCGGCGATGAGCACGTCGTAGTTGATGACCAGCTTCTTCTGTACCTCGGATAAAGCGTCATACGCCGCGCGGGCTGCTTCGATCCTGCCTTTGCTGTCTTCGGTCACGTCACCAATCGCATCGATCAGATCGCTCACCTTGTCGGCAGCCGTTTGATTCCGCCCTGTTGTATAGCCGTAGGAACCGTTGCTGGTGCTTTCCCCGGGCCGGCCATTCGGATTCCATCCGGTATCGCGGTAGTCGTCCGTAAAGAAGAACACCATGTCGTCGCCATCCTGAAGCGTTACAGATGCCATATAGTCCGGGAATACGCCGTTGATGGTGTACATCCAGCCGCTGTAAGCACCGTTGCTAAATTCGCCAAGGCGTACGCCCGCAGGGCTGGTGATATATGCAATGTAGCTATTGCCTCTCGCTTCATAGGTATAGCCGTTTTCGTCCAAGACCTGACGGAACAAGTCATAGGCCGTGGTCGTACCGGGCAGACCGGTACGCCTAGTCATGCTTATCCACGTAACCGTCCCGCCCTCATGGTCATCGTTCCCATGGATGGTGTCGCCCAGCAGCGTAAAGGTGACATCAATACGTTCCTTGGTCGGCAAGTCGGGTTGTCCCCCGCCGCCCGATCCGCCGTGGCCTTCCCGCTCCCATTTGAGGATAGGATACCCATCATTGATACCAGCGTCCGCCACGTAGCATTGCACATAAGCATCACGATTGAGTGCGGTAACAAAGGAGGCGTTCTTCATCGCACTCTCGCTCTGGGCAGAGGCAGTTCTGTCCTGAGGCAGCGTATTCAAATAGAAGCTACCGTGGACGGTGGGGATATAATCCGTGCCACCCAGACTGCCCAGCACACCGCCGGTATACAGCCCTCCCGTGACAGAGCCTGCGCTGTAACAGCCAAGTGGGGCGGAGGCCAC
The DNA here is from genome assembly GCF_022777125.1 of Lawsonibacter sp. Taxonomy (NCBI): domain Bacteria; kingdom Bacillati; phylum Bacillota; class Clostridia; order Eubacteriales; family Oscillospiraceae; genus Lawsonibacter; species Lawsonibacter sp. The sequence goes on along the minus strand of NZ_JALFGV010000150.1, from coordinate 15,282 downwards.
GTAGACCTTACCGGAAATACCGCCCACATTGGAGGTGCCGGTAATATCTCCGACATTATAGCAACCGGTAATAACGGCGTAATTCTGGGCCTCGCCCACAATGCCGCCGACTAGCTTTGCACGCACCCCACCTACCGTGCCGCGGTTCGCACAGTAATAGATGTCGCCGTAGGAGCTTGCGCCGGCGATTCCTCCAAGCTGCTCCACACCGCGGATGATTGCGGTGTTGCAGCACTCCTGGACCATTCCGTGCAAACCGATCTGTCCAGCGATCCCGCCTACCTGGGAGTGTCCGGAAACCGTCCCGCTAAAGGTACATCCGGAAATTTTGCCCTCGACGGAGCCGACAATCCCGCCCGCGCTGATCGCGTTCTCCCCGCTACAGATGATTGTACCGGAGACGCTGAGATTTTTGACCTCGCCATTACCGCCGACCACTCCGAAGAAGCCTTGTTCCCCCTTGTCAGAGGTCAGACGGAACCCGGATATCTTCTTCCCATTTCCGTCAAAGGTCCCCAGGAAAGGGGCCTTTTCATGGCCAATGGGGTACCAGTTTTCCGTAGTCAGCGTCAGATCGTTGGACAGCCGTCCCTGAATGGAGGTATTGCCTCCGTTTACCTCGCTGACAAACCAGTGAAGCTCCTGCTCGTCCGTGATGACATACACGCCGGCTACATTGGCCGGCTCCGTACACGCGCTGTCCGCCCAGACACCGGCATCTTCCGCCAGGACTACCTTGGAGGATACAGCTTTTTCCACATAGCCCGCCTGATTACCGGTCACCCGGACCTTGATCACGTATCCAACGTCGGCAACAGCCACGGTATAAGTACTGCCCGTCGCTCCGGGGATGGCGGTATTTCCTCGGTACCACTGGAACTGAGGCCCATCTTCCACGCGGGAATAGGCGGCCGTTAGGGTCTTGCCCACCACAGCCGGACCGCTGAGATAGACCGAGCCGTTCATTCCCTCGATCCGGTCGGCGGCTTCGCCAGCGACCGCGCCGCTATGGGAAGCCGAAAACGCCTTGACGCGGATAAGCTTGCCGGCCAGGTCTACAGGGACCTTGTAGACAGCGGCCCCTATGTCCAGTACATATTCGCCGTCTTCATCCGCTGTGTACCAGACGAAGAGCGGATCCTCCGCATTCCCGGTATAGGAGGCACTCAGGGTACCGCCGGACTTCAGTTCTCCGCTGATTTCTAATGAACCGGTAAGCGCCGGAAGTGCATCCGGGGTGTTGGCCCTGGTCTGCCATAGGAGGACGGGATACCCCCCGTTAAGATTAGATGTATCCCGGGCAAAGGAATTGCCCAGCTGTACGGGAAACCCCTGTGCTTTCATCTCCGCTTCCGATTTCCCAATGCCGCCGCCGGTAACCGCCAGAGTATTCAGATAATACGCATTGGAAACACAGTCGCTTTTGCGCCCCACCACAGCGCCCACATAATACTGCTCGTAGCTGTCATTATCCTCATAGTACATTCCCATGACGGCGCCGGTTCCATATAGGTTTTCCACTGTGGTCTGGGTCGTGGTAATACCGACCACGCCGCCCACATGGGAGCCCATGGAGACCACAGCGCCGGTGTTATAGAGGTTGGAAGCGGTGTTGTTGTTCCAACCGATCACGCCGCCCACATACGAGCGCAGTGCTGCGGCATGTCCAATCACCAGGCCGGTGTTGTAGCAATCGCTTACTTCACCCTCATTGGCCGCGCACACGCCCCCGGCAAAATCAGAGGCACTTTCCGCCATGCCGGTGTGAAAACTGCGCGTCACCACACCGCTATCCTTGTTCAAAGCTACGATACCGCCGACGTATTTACTGGCGGTTACGCAGCCCTGCCCGGAGCAGGCAGACACCGCTCCCATGTTGACCGCCACAAGCCCTGCTACATCGTTGCCGCCGGTCACATCAGCCTTGACACGGCAATGATCGATGGAGCCGTAGTTGTACGCTGCCAAGGCCGCCGCGTAGTCCGCGCCGTTCACCTGGCCCTCGATCGTCAGGTTCTGGATACTGCCCGCGTTTCCGGCAAAGAGCGCCGTGCCGGGCTTACGGCTGCTGACACAGAGATTTTGGATCGTATGCCCCTGGCCATCAAAGCTGCCTGTATACGCGTCGGCCTCCGCCGCACCGCACATGGGTGTCCAGGGCTGGTTGTTCAGATCGATGTCGGCGGTCAGCGCACCATTCAGCGTAGGATAGGTCTTGAGCTGTGAGGCAAACCAAGCCAGTTCCTGGGCGGAACCGATCTGATAGACGCTGTTTACCGCCGTGGGTTCCTGCATGGCCACGCCATCCCAGCCCTCCGGATCCGGATCGGGGGCTTCAGGGCCGGAACTCTGTCCCACCTGCCACTTCAGGATCGGATAGCCGCCATTGAGATTGTTCGCATCGTCGATGAATGCATCGCCTAACGCGGCGGCAAAAACCTTCAGCTCATCGGCGTTTTTACCGACGGCTTCGCCCTGCACTGTGCAGCCCTTTTCATTGGCGACCACATCAAATGCAGGAGTATCCCGGTAAAATACATTTGCGAGTGTTTTGGTCTGACTGGCGCTCTCCAACGCTCCGGCGATCTTGCCCCGCGCGGCATCGGTTGCGCCAACGACTTCGCAGGCCATATAGGCATTTTCTATCGTACTGCAGCGGAAATTTCCGACGATGCCGCCGGCATAACCGGTAGTCGCGCGCACCTCGCCCACATTATAGACATTGGTCACCGCACTGCCATAACCATACTGGTCACCGACGATACCGCCGACTTTTGACGCCCCTTTCACCGAGTCGGTATTATAGCAATTCCGAAGCGCAGAGGAACTGACCGCATCAATCCGGCCGACCACGCCGCCCACGGTATGGTCGCTCGCGGTGATCGCTCCTCGGTTGGAGCAATTCTCCATGGTCCCGTCCTTTTCCAAGTCGCCAACGATACCGCCCACATAGCGATAGCCGTTTATTTGGGCCAGGTTGTGGCAGTTGATAACGGAGCCCTTGCAGTCTCCCACGATGCCGCCGGTATAATTTTTAGTACCTTGGATCCTTCCGTTCACGGTCAGGTTTCTGATTTCACCGCCAGTGCCGAGATAACCAAAAAATCCGGTTCCGTTCACGCTATTCTGAACGGATACCCCTGAAACCGTATGGTCACCGCCGTCAAAGGTGCCCGTAAACGCCTGGCTGCTGCTGGCACCGATAGGCGTCCACTGATACAGGCTGCTCTCCCCTGCGGACATATCCTCATTGAGGACAATATCCGCGATCAGTTTGGCGTTGGCGTCCATCGAGGCATTTTGGCCAAACCAAGCCAGTTCTGCCGGGCTTCCGATGAGATAACCCCCCTGGGAATCCCGTGCCGGTTCGGTCACGGTGACGCCGTCCCACACCGTCTGGAGGGCTAAAGTCTCCCGGATGCTGACGGCCCCATCCTCCACGGTGAAGCTTCCCCTGGCCGACTGGTACCCACCGCAGGAGATGGCGTAGGTATATGCACCTGCGGGTAGTCCCTTGGTGTAGTCCCGTGCGGTACCGTCGGCATCCCGTACCACAATGGTAGGCTCGGTTGCCGGGCCACCGGCCGTCTTATCCACCACAATGGTCACAGTGCGCAAGGGAAGTGCGGTCAGAGTGACGGTCTTGTCCGCTTCTCCATTATAATGGAAGGTCTCGTCCGTCACATCTTCGTACCCGAAGGCAAAGACGGAATAGGCGTAGTCCCCCTTGGCCAGCTTATAAGACGTGGTACCTGCGGCAACAGGTTCGATCTGCACACCATCCTTCTCCAGAGTAAATGCTGCGTTGGAGGGGGTCACGTTGAAGGTTACGTCATAGGTCTTGACGGCTAACGCAATGGACAACACGCCGTCATGCTCTGTATAGGGAACGGTGAAATTACCTCTGACGTCCTCGTACTCGCCGTCTGCCGCAGCGGTATAGGTATAGGTCCCGGCGGGCAGGGCGTAAATACCTCCCTCACCGGTCCAGACCGTCTCCGCGCTGTCAGTCACTGTAAGGGTCGCAGTGTCCGGTGTCACCGCAATACCCACATAATTGGGAACCGTGTCGGTGGTGGTCTCCGACTTGTCCGCATAGCCCTCAGCGGACACCGTGACCTTCAGGATACTGCCGATGTCGAGCGCATCCACTGTATAGGTATCCGAATCGGCGCCGGCAATCGCTTCCTGGCCCCGATACCACTGATAGGAGACGTTTTCCGCCCCGGTATACCGGGCGCGCAGCGTACCGCCCACATAGACCAGGCCCGCGATGGTCAGACCTCCTGTGAGGATCTGATCCCCGGACGAGCCGCCGGATGTCTGCCAAGCCAGCACCGGCCAGCCATCGTTCAGGTTCTCTGTGTCTTCCATGAAAACAGCCTTGCCCTCAGAGTCCGTTAGAGCGAGAACTGCGGCTTTCAGTGCGTCTGCAATGACGCTGTTCCCCGGAGTCAGTGAACCCAGACCATTTCCAACCCCTACGCCCTCCAAATAATATGCATCCGTGCAGGATGTATTCGCGTGTCCCATTCCAACAGTGGCACCTGTATATTTTCCGCCGGAGATGAAAGCTACATTGTAGGTATTGACAATCGTCGTATTTGCTGTACTGCTATTGGCCTGCCCAGCAATACCCCCGGCGCCACCGGCAGTCGCTGTTTCTGCAGTAACATTCCCTTGGTTGTAGCAGGCAACAATACTTTTCCCCATCATATAGCCGGCAATACCGCCCGCTCCGGCGTTTTTGCTTGTAACTTCTCCTTGATTATAGCAAAACGCAATGCTGCTGCCAGAACTGGACATCCCAACAATACCGGCAACATAACTCCCCGTATTCGTTGTTGTCTTAACGGCGCCCCTGTTCCCACATTGAGTAACCGTTCCTTTACTCATGCCGACAATACCGCCGATGTTGTTCTTACCGGATACTGCAGCAATATTGATGCAGTTTTTAACTGTGCCACTCGCTTCCAGATAGCCAGCAATACCGCCGACATTTCCCGCTTGAGTGCCCAGGTCGACCGTACCTGCAACCGTCAGATCCTGAATCGTTCCCGTTACGGTATCAAATAAGCCGTAGCGCTCACTGGTCGTTGTAAACGTGATTCCACCGGAGAGCGTAATCATATGTCCCCCGCCGTGGAAGGTCCCGGCATACGGCTCGCCTTTTAATCCAATTGGACTCCACGCTTTTGTAACGGTAATATCTTCCGTCAGCACCGCATCCAACGCAGCTTCCCCGCTGTTCACCCGCTGTGCGAAGCCAAACAGCGCATCTTCACTGTCAATCGTTACAGTCTCCGCCGCTAACGTTGTGCCGGGGAGCATCCCCAGCACCATGACAAAAACCAGGAATATAGAGAATACCCGCTTTTTCAATCTTGGCCCTCCCTTGTTTTCGCTTCATTGTATATATGCAACCGCATCGCTGCGGGTAACTTTCGCCTGCGCTTGACCGCAATCACCCGGAAAGACACGCCCGTTTTGATTGTATTCCGAACAGGGGACTATGCTTTGTATAACAAAGCATAGAAGCGGTACCGCTTCATAAAAAATCCGCACAGCATACAACGGCTGTGCGGATTTGCGTATCATGAATCCACAGCCTCCGGTGTAGGCGGAGACGTAAGAACCAATGCTCATCGTATCTGACTTATCCTTTCCAGGAAGGTATCACAGTGACCCACTCGCGGGGAATCTCACCCCATTCCGGTTCCGGGACAACGCCCGGGCGCATTGGTCTTTTTATTCAATTTTCTTTTCTATCATATCACTGTTTTCCAAATGTGCAAGGGAGTGCAGGCAAAAAATTGGACTTTTTCTGCTGCTTCCTCTTAATGCGTACTTTCCAGCCCTATCGTACAGGTAATCATGATCATATGAAACTGGAGCGTGTTTTTTCCCATATCGTCATAACCACCGGCTAAACCGTAATCTCATTAAGATAGCCACCCCAACGAGACCGCTCCCGGGAGAGAATCTCGGAGGCGGTTTCGTAAACACATGCATCAGAAAAGAGGACACGGCAAAAGCGCGGAGTTTCCTCCGCGAAAAACGAATGTGAAATAACCTCAAATCATCCGGTACTGAAAACTGGTCGGGCGCTTCACACGCATATTCCCCGGTTTTTGCCGGCTAGGCCGGATGGGAAGCAGGAACTTTGCAATCAGAGACTCCACTTTGGCCGCAGGAACAAAGCCAGGCAGGCACTCCCGTGCAATGTGAGCGGCGAAAGCGGCGTTAATGTGATAGACATGGGTGCCTTCCGGCTGGGTAAAATTTGAAGATCTCGAAAATGCCGAACATCAAAACTACGGTACAACGCTGTCAAAATATCTTGCGCCGAACATAATCGTTGCTCTTGCCATTTACTTCAGATTTCGAAATCTTTATTTAGATAAAGGTGACAAAACATGCATGGCAAGAACACTATGCGATCTGGCCAATAAATATGACTTCAACTACAAAGAAGCAAGCCGTGTTCTATCAACCTCAAGCAGCTTTCCGATTGCCTTGAAAAATCTGTTTGGCGTGGAAAAGCCCGCGGAATCAAATTATCAAATCCGTACTTCTTACCCCAGGCTTTTAAGCAATATGCTTTCCTGCGTAAAACAGGCACCATTTTCACCTGCACCACAAACTGCCGTCAGCTATCAGCGCAATGAAAATTTCTTGATGCGCTGTATTCCAAAAAAGCTTTGTGGCAATCATCAATATGAATTGTCTGATCTGGAAGAATTCTACCTTCTGGAACGACTCTTCCGTTTAGACTCCAAGCGTTACCTGTTCAAAAATTACTTTTCCATTCCCGATATTGCCTATCCTTTGTCGCCCCCTATAGTAGCGGATATTCTTTTCCATTCGCCCATCGTTTTTTACCCTGCGCAGGATTTCTTGAACAGCGGCCTCCTGTGTAGGGAGAGTAAGCAACAAAAAAGCACGTTTGTATTTCGTGCAAATTTCCTGCATTCTGTCTTTCAAATAGATAGCTTTGCGTTTCCGTTTTGTTTTTTACTTATGTGCGGTTTTCTCCTGAACCGTCCATCTGCACAAGTATTGGACGATCTTGCCAAATCAAAATGGCTGTCTCCAGGAATCCAGCCGTCATCGCTGGGTTTAAACCCTTCTCGATTGGAGACCTCACAGTATGCAGATATGCTCGCTTGCTTTTCTGAGCCAGGAAAATTTGATCTTGCAAGGCGCTCTATCCGCTCTTTAGAGGAAGTCAAGCAGCTTACTTTTGAGCAATATGATACTCCTTCAGCCGATGTCATGCGCCTTATGCAGTCGTTTATCTTATCGGAGGGAGAGAAACAAGCCATCGGACTAAATGCGCTTTATGAAGATGGCGGAGAATACAAATTCAGCAAAATATGTGCACCCCGCAATTAGTTATAAACGAAGCCATAATCATTATTCGCTGAAATGTTTCCGTAAAGTAGACTTGAATTATGCCTCCTGCCATCTTCGATAGGCTGGGCAGTGCCAGTCAACCGAGTTGACTGGCACTGCCCAATTAGTCTAATTGCATGAATTGTTCCAGCGATTGGGCGCTGATGCGCCAACTACGCCCTACACGAAAACCTTTCAACTCACCCGTATTCAGAAGAGTATACATCGTGTTCTTCCCGATATTCAGAATATCCATTACCTCCATCGGTGTGAAGATCCCCGGTAATTCGTTCTCAGAGTCATTCCCTGTAAAATACACAATCAACGACCTCCCCATTGCAAATTATCTTATTGTTGCACTCGTTTGGTTTTTCTGTCCTCGAAAAATGTATATTATTCCCATGAAATCCCGTAGAACTGGCCGATGTCGAGCATTGGCCAGCCCTACGGGATTTTCTGTTTGCAGGGGACAGAGGCGCAAGCATTACTTAAAAAACAAGGCAAACCATCCCAAAATCGGCTTTGGGGGAGAAGGGGGTTATGCGATATGCTGTATACGCTGTTGGCCGTTATCCGGGCCGTTCTGGCGGAGTTTGTGGAATACCTGCTCCACAGGCTCTGTACTGCCTAGGGAAAAGAGAAGCAAACAAGGGCAATTTCAATCAGAACAGCGGCCAGCGGGACACGTTTATTGAGCTCCTGCTGGCCGCTGCCGCCGCTGTCCTCTGCATCTGTATTGATTTTGCAATGAAAGGACGAGACTAGATGAAACCTGAGACCTTTATTTGCTCTGTCTGCGGAGACGAGCACCCGTTGCGGGAGCGGATAGTCCTGGACGGCCAGGAGCTCTGTGACGACTGCTTGGACAGGGAGACCCACATCTGCCATGTTTGCGGGGAACGGCTCTGGCAGGACGACAACGCGGGGGACGAGGATACCCCGCTCTGCCGGAGCTGCTATGACCGGCATTATACCAACTGCGTCCGCTGCGGCGCGCTGCTGCATGTGGACGAGGCATACTATTCGGAGGATGATCCGGGAGAGGAAGAGCCTCTCTGCTACAGCTGCCATACCCGCTCGTCCCACGGAAAGGGAATCCAGGACTACTACTATAAGCCGGAGCCGGTTTTCCATGGAGCCGGAACCCGTTACTTTGGGGTGGAGCTGGAGATCGACCACGGCGGGGAATGCCACAGCCATGCAGGGCAGCTGCTGGAGCTTGCCAACCGGAGCGGGCCCCTGGCCTACTGCAAGCATGACGGCTCCCTGGACGACGGCTTTGAGATCGTCACCCATCCCATGACCCTGGACTACCACATGGAGCACATGCCCTGGGCCTCCGTCCTGGCACGGGCCCTGGAGCTGGGGTATCAGTCCCACATGGCCCGTACCTGCGGGCTCCACATACACGTGAACCGGACGGCATTCGGAGATACGGAAGAGGAGCAGGACAGCTGCATTGCCCGTATCCTGTATTTCTTCGAGCGCCACTGGGAGGAGCTTCTGAAGTTCAGCCGCCGGACGGAAAGCCAGCTCAAGCGCTGGGCCGCCCGGTACGGCTATAAGGAGCAGCCGATGGAGATCCTGAACCACGCCAAACGCGGCTATGATGGCGGGCGCTATTCCTCAGTCAACCTCCAGAATCGGGACACCATCGAGTTCCGTATCTTCCGTGGAACCTTAAAGCTCAATACCCTCATCGCCACGCTGCAGCTCGTCAATCGGGTCTGCGACGTGGCGATTACTTTCACCGACGATATGCTGAAGGCCATGCCCTGGACAACCTTCGTCTCAGGGGTAACAGAGCCGGAGCTCATCCAATATCTGAAGGAGCGCCGCCTCTATGTCAACGAACCCGTGGAAGGGGAGGTGGAGTACTGATGTGCTGCCTGTTCGGCATGCTGGATTCGGAGAACCGCTTTTCCGGGAAAGAGAAGTCCGGAATGATTTCCATCCTGGCCGCCGCGTGTGAGGCCAGGGGCACCGATGCCGCCGGGATTGCCTACCCCTATGACGGGAGGCTGTGCATCTATAAACGCCCCCTCCCGGCTCACAAGCTGCACCCCAGGATCCCCAACGGCACAAGGGTGGTCATGGGCCACACCCGGCTTACCACCCAGGGAAGCGAAAAGCACAACTACAACAACCATCCCTTTCCGGGCCGTGCCGGGGATACCTCTTTCGCCCTGGCCCACAACGGCGTGCTCTATAACGACCGCGCCCTGCGCCGCACTCACCGCCTGCCCGGCACCAGGATTGAGACGGACAGCTATATTGCCGTCCAGCTCTTGGAGCAAAAGCGAGCCCTCGACTTTTCCAGCCTGAAATACATGGCGGAACAGGTCGAGGGCTCGTTTGCCTTTACGGTGCTGGACGACAGGGAGAACCTCTACTTTGTGAAGGGGGACAACCCCCTCTGCCTTTACCATTTCCCCAGGACAGGCGTTTACCTCTATGCCTCCACGGAGGAGATCCTGAAGTGTGCGCTTGCCCGGCTGCGGCTGCGCCTGGGGCCTCACGAGCGGATACGGTTGGAGGCCGGGGATATCCTTCGGATCAATGCCGGAGGGGTTCCCATGCGCTCCGACTTCCGCTTTGTGTGTGATTACACCCCCTGGTGTTTCAAGGGGCTCTATTCACCGCAGAAGTCCTCCAGAAGCGGGCTTTGTACACCGGAGCAGGAATACCTGGGCGAGCTGAAAGCGGTGGCCTCGTCCTTCGGCTACGCGCCGGAAGACATCGACGCTCTGCTGCTGCGGGGGTTCAGCACGGATGAACTGGAGGAGTTTCTTTACTGTGGAGAGCTTTGAGGTTCAGCGTGTGGGCACGGAGCAGATACGGAAGGTCATCGCCGGGTATAGACCCAGGGGGCTCTTTCTGGCGAGGGAAAACGGGAAATGGGTGGCTGTGGACAAAACGACGGGCGGCGCCTGGACGGAGGAATTCCACCGGAAAAGAATGGCCATCCGCTGGCTGAGGGGAAAGGAGAACGTATGAGGGTATTGATTGTGGAAGCGGGGAAAGCGCCCCGAGCAGCAGAAATGGAGGACGCTCTGTCCGCGCTTCAGGAGGTGGTGGGCGGTACAGTCCAGGCCGTCTACCCCTTTGAAGAGCGCGTGGCGCTGATCTGCAACGACGAGGGAAAGCTGCTGGGCCTGCCGCTCAACCGCTGCCTGAGAGATGCGGACGGAGAGGTTTACGACGTGATCTGCGGAACCTTTCTCCTGTGCGCGGCCCCGCCGGAGAGCGAACACTTTGAGAGCCTGACACAGGCGCAGGCGGAGTATTACACGGAACGCTTCCGCCGCCCGGAGGTATTTCTGAAGGGAAACGGGCAATTGCAGGTCATAGCGCTGGACTAGGCCGGCGTGTGTGCCAATAGGGCGTACCCCAGCGGCACAGCAAAAAAGTGTCCCAATAGAGCCGGTTTCCCGGTTTTGGCATGTGCCATTTCCAGGGCCGGTCCTATTGGGACATACTCACTCTGATTGAGCGGCAATCACGGTAAGACAGTACTGCTGCAAAGCCGGGATGTCATCCGTAATAATTTCCCAAGTGGTTTCGGGATCAACTGTGCCGTAGCTGTGCGCCACGATATTCCGCATAGCCTTGATCTGGCGCCACGGAATAGAGGAGTGCCGGGCGCGGAATTCCTCCGTCAGCTTGCCCACCAGTTCTCCAATCTGCAAAATGCAGAGAGCGGCGGCATTTCGATAGATGGGATCGGTGCTGAAAGTTTGGTAGTCGTCCCCAAAGCGGTCAACCGTTTCCTGTATCTGCTGACAGTAAGAAACGATGTGCTCCAAGACGCTGATGTTTCGGTCAAGAGGCTTCATACAATAATACCTCTTCGTCCTGGATAGAGTTCAAAAAGTGCTGATCCAGACTGGTGGTGGGAACCAAATCCACGGGAACGCCCAATGAATCCTCCAGGTCAAGCAGGAGCCCGGCCAATTGAAAGCCGCGGATTTCCCCCTTGTCAATGCGCAGATCGATGTCGCTGGCCTCTGTCATCTCTCCGCGGGCATAGGAGCCGAAGAGGTAAACCCGCTTTGCGCCATACTGCCGTGCCAGGCGGGATACAATATCACGGATCTCATCCAATGTATAGGCTTTCATAGAGAATCCCTCCAATCCCGAAGCCTTTCTCCGATTATAGTATACCAATGAACGATTTGATTTACAAGCAGGAGATGATCCGGCATGAAAATTGGTTATGTGCGGGTAAGCACACAGGAACAGAGCACTCTGCGTCAGGAAGTAATGATGCAGGAGCTGGGCGTGGACGAAATCTATATGGACAGGGCCAGCGGCAAGAATACCGACCGCCCGGAGCTGAAAAGGATGATGGAGTATGTGCGCCAGGGGGATACCGTCATCGTGGAATCCATCAGCCGCTTTGCCCGGAATACGAGAGACCTGCTGGAGCTGGTGGAGCGCCTGGGGGAAAAGCATGTGGAGTTCGTCTCAAAAAAGGAGGCCATTGACACCACCACGCCAACCAGCAAGTTCATGCTGACCGTGTTCGGCGCGGTGGCCGAGCTGGAGCGGGAATATATCCTGCAGCGCCAGCGGGAGGGGATCGCTCTGGCGAGGGCGCGGGGGAAGTACCGGGGCCGCAAGCCGATTGAATGCCCCGAGCTGGAGCGCATCGCCTCACGGTGGAGGGCGGGGGAGATTTCCGCCCGTGAGGCGATGCGGAGGCTGAACATGAGCCCCAGCACCTTTTACAGGCGCGTCAAGGAGATATAGAAGGCGTCCTGAGAGGGCGGGGCCATGCGTTTCCGGTATGCATGGCCCCGCCTTTCTCCTCTGTTTATTTTTTTAGCGCCCATCAACATCCTTTTAATAATCCAATTATTAAAAGGAGCGTATTTTTATGGACAGTCAAAAGCTGCATGAGGAATTGAAAAAGAGGCGGTTCGGCTATCAGAAGCTGGATCGGTATCGAGAGACGTGGACGGAAGAAAACGATCTTGAATTGGCCGGATTGTTCAATGAGGGATATGGCATCTCCGAGATCGCGGTCACAATGGGCCGCAGCGAGCGGGCCGTATTCCAAAGGCTCAGTACACAAAAGCGGTTCAAGCAGATGAACCGGCAAAAAAGGGAGCGTCAGGAATGCAATTGCCTATGCGAAAAATGCCCGTCAAAGAATACCTGTGAGAAGAGTAAACCCTCCAAGTGAAAGGGAAGCACAGCGTAGAGCAATCTATGCTGTCCTTCCTCTTATTTTTTTCGGGAAATCTTTGCAGATACATTGCCGCATAGACAGCCGTTGTCCACCCAACATACTATACTTTACCTATCAAGGGTTATCTGATTCAAAGAGAAAGAATTTGTAGACCGGAACGCTCAGCGCGTTGGAGATGTCAAACAGCGTATCCAGCGAGATCGCTTTGGGGATATTAGGGGCTTCCACATGCCCGATAAACGCGGGGGTCCGGTCCACCTGTTCGGCAAGCTGTTCCTGCGTAAGTCCGCGCAGCTTGCGGTAATAGGCTATTTTAAGCCCTAATTCCCGATACCGTTCCTGATGCTCTGCTTTCATACGCGATCACCTCACCATAATATGGTACCCAATCGAGACGCTAATTGACATGTATGGAAAATTATAATATTATATTTAATAGATAGTAAATATGCTTTTTGTGGTCATAAACAGGGAGGATGGAAAGCTATGTGCTATTCTCTCATTTTCCATCGGCGGGCTCAAGCCGTCGGGTCATTTGACGGTTACCTACAAAAAACCAGGACAAGCAGCGGGACCCGGATGCTTGTCCTGGTTTTTTGTAAAGGATGGAGTGGCAATGATGGTAGAGTCAACGATAGTGCCCTTTTTCAGAAGAAAGCCTTTCTCCCTCAGCAACTTTATTACTTGTGCAAACAGCTGTTCCTGCAAACCATTGTGCACAAGGATATTCCGAAAGCGGCCGAGTGTATCCCCGTCAGGCACCTGATTGCCGGACTCTACGCCGCAGAATTCTGAGAATGCACGACTGTCAATTGCCTCGGCAACTGTCGCCTCATCAGACAGGTTATAAAGATTTTGCAGCAGATATAACCGCAGCATCAGTTCCAGATCATAGGGCTTATTTCCGCGCTCCCCCTTGTAGTAGCACGGCTTGATCATGGCAATCCATCTGCCCCAGGGAACAATATGCTCTATCTGCTCAAGAAACTCTTTTTTCTTTGTCCGCACCTGCGCCAGTTCATCGCTCAGGTCCGACAGACTCATTTGTTTATTCATGTCTTTATTTTACCACTTGGCGACATTTTTTGTACACAGTTTTCTGTGCGGTGTTGCCATAACTACGCTGGGACCCGTTTTTTAGAGGTTTCCTAAAGACTGGAGAGGCGCCGCTTACGCGACACCTCTCCCACTAAAACTCAATAGTTCCTACCTGGGGGCTTTTTTGTACTGTCCATACAATCTGGGGCAGTGCAAAAATAATCCATAGAGGGCTTGTGGGTCACGATATGGGGCAAGCGGAAAAAGAGTGATGAATGTCCTGCTTGATGCCTAGCTTACGACCCTGCTTCTTTGACCGAGTAACGTGCGTCACGCGGTCCACATTTGTACGCAAAAACTTGCCCTGGTTCAATCAATCGGGTCGCGGATCTGCAAGTTTTCTAGGGCTTCCGGCTCGACAATTAGGTAAGAACCCTTAGACTGTTTTTTAAGGAATCCCCTGTTACAAAAGGTGTGAAGGGTGCGGAGCAGGTGGCGGTAGCTGGTCTCCAGCAGGTCCGCGCAGAGGGTCAACTTGAAGTGGAACAGACCGTCCCGCTGCATTTCCAAAAGAAAGCCGGCTAGCCGAACCTCCAGGGGTTCAAAATGGGCGGAGCTTTTTCGCACATGGTCGGCCAGCCACTTTGTGGCGGTGCGAAGGAACTTCACGTCATTGAGCAGCATCTCCCGATAGCGGGAGGCGGAGAAGGACAAACAGACACAGGGAGTGATGGCCTGAATATCGTTGATGGTGGGTTCCTGCCAGAGGACGGAGGAAAATCCCATAAAATTGAGCCCTTGAAAATAACATTCACAGTGCAGCTTATCCCTGTTGGTGAGGGTATAGGCGATACACTCTCCTTCCACCAGGATGAGGAAGTCATCCTCCACGAGGCCGGCCGAGCCCATCATCTCCTTGGGCTCGTAGCGCACCAGCGTGGCGGCGGTCATCAGATCCAGAGAGCACAGTTCCTCCAAGTGGTATCGGTCGATGTAGCATCGCATCAGAGCGAGATCCTGTATTTGTTTCATGGCCTTTCTCCCTTTTTCAGCGATTTTGTAAATATTATAACACGCGCCTGGCCTGTGGCAAGGAGAAATCATAAATTCCAACGGAAAATGATTGTAAGAGTACAATACATATTGGACAGTCGAATAAAAAGGATGAAGGAAATGGCCTCATCGGATAAAGTTGAGTTACCACACAACAACTTGATGAGAGGGGGCCATATCCTTCATGAGCAAGCGTATAGCACAGGACATGGCGTATCTATCGGCAATCCCTGATGAAATACGCGGAGAAATACGGCGTCAGCCAAGCCAGCCGGAAGTACAACAAGAGCCGGTCGTACATCTACTTCTGGAAGAGCCGCTGGGATGGAACAGCAGTCTCTTTAGCCTGCCGATCCCGGCGGCCCCATAGTCATCCAAACCAACACACCCAGGCAGAACTGAAGCTGATCCGGAATATGCGCCGCCGTAATCCCGAACTGGGCATGGTGGAACTGTGGCATCGTCTGCGGCTCAGAGGCTACACCCGCTGTCCAGAGAGCCTGTTCCGGGTCATGCGCAAGCTGGGGCAGGCCGAGAAGAAACCAGTCTACAAGCCAAAGCCCTATGAGCAGATAACGTATCCAGGGCAACGGGTACCGGTA
>NZ_JALFGV010000132.1:0-10353 GCF_022777125.1 Lawsonibacter sp. | reverse complement strand
AAAAAGTACATGAATATGAAGCACCTGGAGGCTGCCGTTGAGGACGCCTCCATTGCTGGCTGACTTCATTCATTCCAGAGCCTGCAAACCAATTTGCGCAAAATCCTTGACACTACCCCCGGGCCGTAAGCTTGCTGCTTGACAAACCAAAAAGATGTGGTATCATCTGATTTGGTTGATGCTACATCTTTTTGACGTGAGGCGGCAATGGATATTACCAAAAGAAAAATTACAAAAATTGCGCGGGAAGTCGGCAAATTTACAGTCCGTACCCTTCGGGAAGACGGGATCGGTACCGCGGAATTCGATGTGCTCCATGCGATCCGTAAGAATCCCGGCATTACACAGGCGGGCGTGTGCAGGATCGTCGGGATCGACAAAGGGGCCGTCGCAAGACAGACGGCCAATCTGGAGGCGAAGGGGTATCTGATCCGGAAAGAGAATCCCAACGACGGACGGAGCCAGCTGCTGTTTGCCACAGAAAAAGCGGAAGGATTGAAACATTCCAAAGCGCATGTGGAGGCGCTGTTTTACGAGTGGCTGCTGCAGCCGCTGCCGGAGGCGGAAAAACAGGAATTTGCACGGCTTCTGGACAGACTGTACCGGCGGTGTAAAGCAGAGAGCAGGGCGGATTTTCCGGAAATGAATCAAAGAATGAAAGGGTGCCGGCCGGATGAAGCATAGCAAGCGGAAAAGACTCTCCCAGGCGATGCTGTTTATTCTTCTGTTCGGCATTGTCAGCCTGTTTTCGGATATGACCCACGAGGGGGCATCCAGCATCCGCGGCGCATATCTCTCCCTGCTCGGCGCTTCTGCGGGTACGATCGGATTTGTTTCCGGGCTTGGAGAACTGATAGGCTACTCCATGCGCTATGTATTCGGGAAACTGACGGATCGAACAAAGCAGTACTGGCCCATGACGATTGCGGGCTATCTCCTGGATGTGCTGGCGGTGCCTGCGCTTGCGCTGGTGGGAGAGCACGGATGGATCGGGGCCTGCGGGCTGCTGATCGTTCAGCGGATGGGCAAGGCCATCAAAAAGCCCGCAAAGGATACGATACTGTCCTTTGCCGCCGCACAGGAGGGCGTGGGCAAGAGCTTCGGCATTCAGGAGGTGCTCGACCAGATCGGCGCGTTTCTCGGGCCCGTGCTGCTGTATCTTGTCATGCTCTTCAAGACGGAGGGAACTGTGTTTCAGATCTACTCCGCCTGCTTTGCGGTGCTGGCGGTCCCCGGTGTGATCACGATCGTCCTGCTGCTGGTAACCAGATACCGATTCCCGAACCCGGAACGCTTTGAGCCGGAAAGCAAAGAGTATGTCCCGTTCAAAATGAAGAAGGAGTTCATCCTCTATATTGCCGGGATCAGTCTCTTTGCCTTTGGATTTATCGACTACTCCATTGTGATCATGCACATCTCCCGCACCTATACGGGACTGGCTGCCGGCCTTGCGCAGACCTCCGCGCTGGTAAGCGGCGGGACGCTGCCGCTGCTCTATGCCGGAGCGATGCTGGTAGACGCCGTGGCCGCCCTGTTCTTTGGATTCCTCTACGATAAAAAGGGCGTCAGGGCCCTTGTCTGGTCGACGATCCTTTCGGCGCCCTTTGCGATTTTCCTGTTTGCCGTCCCGTCGGTCCCCATGGTGCTTGTGGGGATCGCGCTCTGGGGCATAGGGATGGGGGCGCAGGAATCCATCCTAAAGGCCGCTGTAACGAATATGGTTCCCAAAGCCAGCCGCGCCACCGGCTACGGTATTTTCGAGTGCTCCTTCGGCGTGTTCTGGTTCCTGGGAAGCTGGCTTTTGGGTGTGCTGTATGATATCAGCATCCCGGCCATGATAGCGGTCTCTGTTGCCGCGCAGCTTGCCGCGATACCGCTGTATATCCGTTCGGCAAAGTGGAGCAGGGCGGCGGAAAGCGGAACTTGAAAGCAGACGCGCCGGAAGATACCAAACAGGAAGGCGGCCTGGGCCGCCTTCCTGTTTTCCGTGCTGCAGATGGGGGCGGGGACGCTTTCTGACGGCGGGGGCCTCATCCCGCCGCCAGATCGACGTAGAGGTCGTCCAGCGATGGCGCCTGGCTGACATACACCGTGATGGTGATGGGGAAAAAGGTGATGAGCACCGTCACCAGGACTTTGCTCCAGATCCCATAGCCGAACCATAATACAAACAGGGGCGCGATGGCGGTGGTGGGGATGGTTTGGGAAACCACGACCAGGGGATAGAGCACCCGCCGTACCAGACCGCTGGCATCCATGGCCACCGCCAGGGCCAGACCGAGCGCCGGGGAGAACGCCAGGCCGAGTGCGGTTACCGTCATGGTGGCGGGCAGGTGGACGGTAAAGAGGAGCACGCGCAGCTCCCACAGCTTTTGGATGATCTGGAGGGGCGACGGCAGGGTATAGGCCGCGTCCATCCCCGCAGCTGCGGCCTGCCACAGGAGCAGCAGTGCAAAGAGAAAGAGAAGGGCGGGCAGGTCGGCCTTACAGGGACCTTTCATACCTTCACCTGCTTTCGCAAAAGCGCCACGAGCCGCTCTTTCAGGTCCGCCAGCTCTGGAGCCTTCAGGCAGGAGCGCTCCCGGGGGAAGGGCGCGGGGACCGGAAGCTCCGCCAGCGTTTGGATGGGGGTGCGCTCCACCACCAGCACGCTGGAGGAGAGAAATAAAGCTTCCTCCACGTCGTGGGTGATGAATAGGATGGTCTTCCCATACCGTTGCCACTGATCCAGCAGCCACTCCTGCATGGAGATGCGGGTAAGGAAATCCGGGGCGGAAAAGGGCTCGTCCAGCAAAAGCAGGCGCTGCCGGTGAGCATGGCACGGGCGAAGGCCGCCCGCTGCCGCATGCCGCCGGAGAGCTCGTGGGGCATTTTGCCGGCACAGCCGGACAGGCCGACGCCGCACAGGGCTTCCTCTGCCTGAGCGCGCCGCTGGGCCCGGGACAGGCCGCCCGCCAGCTCCAGGGGAAGGGCTGCGTTTTCCCCCACGGTGCGCCAGGGCAGCAGCAGATCCTTTTGAGGCATGTAGCCGCAGTACCGCTTCCGGCCGCCGATGGGCGCGCCGTCCACCCGAATGGCGCCGGACTTGGGCTGGAGCAGGCCGTTGGTCAGGCGGAAGATGGTGCTTTTGCCGCAGCCGCTGACCCCGAGGATGCAATGAAAGGAGCCCGGCGCGATCCGAAAGGAGAGGCGGTCGATGATGTCGAAGTCCTCGGAAGGGTACTGATAGGAGACGGAATCAAGTTCCAGCATGGCTACGGCTCCCGTTTCCAGGCCATGTCCCAGAAGCCGAGCTCATACCGGCTGCACGAGACAAAGATCTCCTCCAGACGCTGATAGTCCGCCTCACTGCAGTCCTGGGCCAGCGTATCCATCAACGCCACCAGAGCGGCGTTGGTTTTCTGGTAATCCGCTCCGGCATAGCCCTGGATCCACTCGCCATAAAAGGGGTGCTCCGCCGCTCCCGGCAGGTCGGCCAGCCGCTGGCCGATCTCGGCATAGCTCCAGGAACAGGCCAGAAGGGAGGCCACGATCTCCGCCGGGCCTCCGGCGGCGGCCACGGCCAGCATGTAGTGGGTGTAGGACAGGTTGGCCAGGGCGGGCTGCACGGCGAAGACCTGTGCCTCCGGGATGCCGAGGCGGGCCATGTAGGCCCGGTGCAGCCGCATTTCGCCGCCCAGGATGGCGTCCAAATTGACGGAGAAGATGCGCATCAGCTCCGGGTCCCGGGCCTTGATCACTCCGTAGGCAAAGACCCGTGCGTAATCGAAAAGGTACCGGTAGTCCTGCAGCAGAAACCACCGGAACTGCTCCAGCGGCAGGGTGCCGTCGCCGATGCCCCGGACAAAGGGATGGGCATGGCAGGCCTCCCACACGGGGCGGGCGGCCTGGTACAGACGCTGTGTTACCGTCATACGGCGCTCCTCCAATCCAAAAGAGTCTCGTCGGCCAGGGCGGAGAGCGCAGGCCAGTCTGAGGCGTAAGCGGGCTCTGAAACAGCCACGGTGTAAAAGCCCGCGTCCCGGGCGGTTCGGGCGGCGTAGAGGGCGTCTTCAAAGACGGCGGTCTCCGCCGGCTGCGCGCCCAGCCGGCGGGCCGCCGACAGGTACACGTCCGGATGCTCCTTGCTCACGCCCAGCGTTTCGCAGCTCAGAATAAAGTCAAACAGTCCGTCCACCCCCAGCCGGGAGAGGCAGGCGCGGGACAGCGGCTCGGCGGTGGCCGTGGCCACGCACAGGCGGCACCCGCGGCCCCTCAGCCGCTCCAGATATTCTTTTGCTCCGGGCTTCAGGTCCACATCCTTCCGGTAGCGGACGTCCATGATGGCCTCCATCTCGTCCACGATGCGCTGGGGCGGGCCGGGAATGCCGAAGGCGTCCATAAAGCAGGCGGCTCCCTCCAGCATGGTCATGGACTCCATCGCCCGCAGCAGCGCCTCCTCCGGGCGGATGCCGCGGGCCCCCAGATAGTCCCGGCCCAGACGTTTCCAATAGCGCATGGAGTCCACCAGGGTGCCGTCCATGTCAAAAATACAAAAGCGCTTATCCATGGCGTCCCACCAGTTCCTCGGCCAGCGTCCGCAGGCGGGCGGCCGCAGCCCCCACGTCGCGCTGGGCGAAGAGTGCGGACACCACCGCCACGCCGTCCACGCCGCTGCCCTTCAGGGCCGGGAGATTGTCGGCGTTGATCCCGCCGATGGCTACCACCGGGATGGTTACGGCGTCGCAGATCGCGCGCAGCCGGGCAAGCGTCAGGCTCCCGGCGTCCGCTTTGGTGGTAGTGGAGAACACCGCTCCCGCGCCGATGTAATCCGCCCCGGCCTGCTCGGCGGCTACGGCGGCGTCTACCGTGTTGGCGGAAATGCCCAGGATCTTGTCCGGGCCGATGAGGGAGCGCACCGGCTTGCCCGCCAGATCGGACTGCCCCATGTGAACTCCGTCGGCGCCGCATTCCAGCGCCACTTCAATGGAGTCGTTGACCACGAAGGGGACGTGGTACCGGGCGGCCTGAGCCTGCAGGCGCTTGGCTTCCGCCAGAAAAGCATCCCGCTCCAGGGCCTTCTCCCGGATCTGGAGGAAGGTGGCGCCGTTGGCAAGCACACGCTCCACATCCTCGGTAAGGGGGCGTCCGTTCAGCCAGGTGCGGTCGGTGACCGCGTACAGCAGCAGGGAGGCGCGGATCTCATCCTTGGTAAACTTCATAGCGGACTCCTTCTCTCAATTGGGTTTCGGTGAGGCGGAACACCCCGTCGATCAAATGCGTGCGGAAGCTGGCGTTGCCGGCGCCGCTGCGCAGGCGGTGCGCCTCGGCCAGCTCCCCCGCCACCCCGAGGGCGGCCGCGGCTGCGGCTGCGGCCGCAAAGGGATGTTCCGGCGATGCTCCGCAGAAAGCGCCGGTCAGGGCGGCGAGCATGCACCCGCTGCCGGTGATGCGGGCCATGGTGGGTACGCCGTTATGGAGCAGCAGGGTCCTGTGCCCGTCGGAGACGATGTCGGTAGCGCCGGAGAGGGCGATCACCGCCCCGGTGCGCCGGGCCAGGCGTTCGGTCAGCTCTGCCGCTTGGGGCAGCGTTTGTTGGGTAACGGCGTCCCCGGCGGATACGTCCACCCCGCTGCCGCCCCGCTGCCCCAGGGCCAGGGAGCGGATCTCGGAAGCATTGCCGCGGATGACGGCAAAGCCAAGCTCCGCCAGCAGGCGGCGGCAGGCCTGCCGCCGCAGCGTGGTGGCTCCGGCGGCCACCGGGTCCAGTACCACGGGGATTCCAAGGGCGTTGGCCGTTTTTCCGGCCAGGAGCATGGCCTCCAGCTCCCCGACGGCTCCCAGGTTGAGCACCAGAGCCTGGACCCCCGCGACCGATTCTTCCACCTCGCGGAGGTCGTGGGCCATGGTGGGAGATCCGCCGGCGGCCAGGATCATGTTGGCGCAGTCGTTGACGGTGACAAAGTTGGTAATGCACTGTACCAGGGGCGCGGCGCTCCGCACCGCCCGGAGCCGGGCGGCAAATTCGGCTGGCTGCATAGGTCCCTCCCCCTTAACGGTTGAGTTGATTCAGCATCCGGTTCAGAGCGCCGGAGTGCCTGAGAAGGAGAAGGACGGCGCAGCCCATCCCGCCGCCCACGGCAGCGGAGGGAACATAGAAGGGAATGTAGTAGAAGGGGGAGTGAGGGGGGAGACCGTAGAACAGCCGCATCAGTGGGTAAACGGCTATGGCGCTGAGGATGCCGGTGCCGAATACCTCGCCGGCATACGCCAGCCAGAGCTTGCGCGTCTTCTGATACAGCAGGGCGGAGAGAAACGCGCCGAACACGGCGCCCACCAGAGCCTGGATGGTCCGCCCCGTGAGCACCATCCGCAGCAGCCCGGTCAGGGCGGCGGCGGCCAGCCCGTACCAGGGGCCCAGGAACACGGCCCCCAGAAGGTTGCAGAAATGCTGGAAGGGCGCCATAGCGGGAAAATAGACGAAGGTGGAGAGCACGAAGCTCAGCACGGCCAGCATGGCGGTAAGCGCCATTTTTCGTACTGAGACGCCGCCGGCCCGGGTCATGGCGGACGCAGAATGAATCGGTTGCATCGGAATTTCCTCCTCCCTTACAGGGTTTGATAGCGGCCCGTCTTATCCGCAATGGTCCAGACGCCGTCGGGCTTGTAGCTGATCTTTACGTAGCTCATCACGCTGGGGGAGCCTGCCCGCACACAGATGCGGCAGCATTCCTTTACAAGATCCAGAAGCTGGTCCAGCTCACCCTCCAGCGTGGTCTCAAAAGGGCCTACCGCATAGTGCAGGCCGGTGGAGGCCAGGTAGGAAATGACCTCGTCCACGATGCGGCGGGTCTCCTCCTGCTCCAGGACCTTGGGAAGGACCTGGATGGCGACGCTCGCGTTCATTGCACGGCGCCCCCTTCCAAAATGGCATAATTGTGTTTCAGCGGACCGCTGCCGCCGCCCAGGTCCAGCCCGGCCTCCAGGGCGGCGGTGATGTAGGCCTTGGCCATTCCGACCGCCTCGGGCAGGGCGTGGCCCAGGGCCAGGAAAGAGGCGATGGCGGAGGACAGCGTGCAGCCCGAACCGTGATTGTTGGGGTTGTCTACCCGGCACGCCCGGAACCAGCGGGCCGTGCCGCCGTGCCAGAGCAGATCGTCCGCATCGGCCGTCCGGTGACCGCCTTTTACCAGCACGGCGCCGGGGAGAACCGTTCCGACGGCCTCGGCGGCCCGGAGCATATCCGCCTCATCCCCGATGGGGAAACCGCATAGCCGTTCCGCCTCCGGAAGGTTGGGGGTGATGACTTCTGCCAGGGGGAAGAGCTCTTCCATCAGGGCGGAAAGCGCGCTCTCCCGCATCAGGCTGCTGCCGCTGGTGGCCGCCATCACCGGATCGACTACGATGTGCGCGGCCTGGTACTCCCGCAGCTTAGCCCCAATGGTGCGGATGATGTCCGCGTTGGATACCATGCCGATCTTTACCGCATCGGGGCGAATGTCCCGAAAGACGCAGTCCAGCTGCTGCCCTACGAATGCGGGAGCGGCTTCCAGCACGCCGTAGACCCCGGTCGTGTTTTGAGCCGTAAGCGCGGTGACGGCGCTCATGCCGTACACCCCCAGACAGGTCATGGTCTTCAGATCGGCCTGGATACCTGCCCCACCGCTGGAGTCACTGCCGGCGATGGTCAATACTGTTTTCATTTCGATACCTCCCAAAGAAAAAACTCGGAACGCCCGTCCAGGAGCGCTCC
This sequence comes from Lawsonibacter sp., assembly GCF_022777125.1. NCBI lineage: Bacteria > Bacillati > Bacillota > Clostridia > Eubacteriales > Oscillospiraceae > Lawsonibacter > Lawsonibacter sp. The sequence continues at coordinate 2,621 of NZ_JALFGV010000132.1, read as the reverse complement.
GAGTAATAGACTTTGACGGCTGGGGCCGCAAAGGGCCCAAGCCGTATGTTACTCACTGCGTCCCTACGTTGGCATTATCCACATCAGGTAAGGTCGGGATGTTTCCCCTCTCAGCCCTTCTTCAGAGCTCCCTTGCAGGCAACCATATTGACTTGTCGCAGAAGAAACCGCAGTGCGGCTCATTCTGCAACCATTACTATAACACAGGAATGAACGAAAGTAAAGATGAAACCGAAGGAGGAATGTTTCGCTCGCCCCAAAGGCCGGAAGAAATGCGTATAGAACGTTTTTTGTTTTTCGATAGCGCGTCAAGAAGGCGGAGGATGAGTACAAGGCGGCATGCCCAAACGGGTTATCCGTCCGATGATCTGTTGAATGGCTGCAGCAGGGAGGCATGGCGCCCTGGTGCCGGGGATTATTTTGTACGGCGCTCCCCCCCTGGGGGGGAGCGCCGTATTGGCAGTGTGCAGGCCGCCCTATGCTTTGGACCAACTTCAAATATACTGCGCGGCGTTGTGCCCAAAGTTTGATTTCGTCCATGGTAATAAAGGCATACCTGGTATCACAAATAGTGACAGACGCGACCGTGCTCAGATCAAATGCTTTTTTCGGTATAAACTGATATTTGGAATCGTCATCGTTTGATGACCGGCCGCCGGCGTAAACGCTTGGGATTTGGCCGATTACTTCCGATGTTCCATCTTAAGGCAACACCGCACAATTCCCCACGCACGTCTTGGCGGCCAATTTGCCCCACAAATGCGTTGCAAAACCTTGCAATACAAAAAGTATTCCTGCGGTTTCGCGCCTTTTTGCGGCACAAATTTTCGCGCCGATCCGCACGCGTTGAAGCATGCGGTAATGCCTTAATAATTTAGCCTCGCCCCACGCAGAGTTTCGTCCACGCTCGCCCACCCGTTCTTGGAAAACAGGGATCTTGTAATGATGGCACGAGACTCAGGCAACGCCTCGATATCTTCCGGACCGGCGATTTGATCAACTGCTTGATCCGCGTTCGATATGGTTGCCCACTCCGCGATACCCGGACGCTCAAGTTCTAACCTCAATCTATCCTGCACAGATTGAACTGTTCAGCTTGGCGTTCAGTAGGCCTGTTTAATTCTCAAGAATCAATTTCTTCCATCATTGTGGGGAAAAAATACTTAGTACCGTCAATGGTAATAGACTCTACCGCGCTCAAATCAAATGCCTGCTTTGGTGTAAATTGGTATCTTTGTTTGCCCTCATATACGGCATCAGGAGCTCTGCCGCTAGGCTGCAACCAAATGCCCGCTAAGTTACGTGGGATTTCGTCAATCACATCGGATGTTCCGTCTTTGTAATTTACCGATGCTCCCTGCAACGCCTCATTTACGCTAACGGTCCAATTGTTACGGAACAGACCTCGTATAAAATTTCCTTTTATATCTTCCATCCCAGGAGCCAACGGCATTTCTGGATCTACCTGAATTTTGACTTGTTCTGCGTTAGATTCTGTTGTCCATTGTGATAGACCCGGTGTTTCAAGAGCCAACTCAATATATCCGGCGCAAATTGCAATTTGAGTGATTTTGCCTTCCGATACGTAGTCAGGAACATCGGGCATCTCAGGGCGCAGGCCCCACACAGCTTCGAAATGGGCTTTCGTATTTTCGATGGGTATATCCACCGGGATGCTGATCATCTGACTTGCTGTAACGGGGATCACGATGGGACCATAGCGCTCTTCCGGTTTCAGATTATGGGTCAGTTCAAGCGTTAGTTCAACCTGCTCGATCTGCCTCAATTCCTCGCCGTACACAAATACTTTGACCAGTGCCGTTTGTGTTTCCGGATCATAGCTGGTTTGCTCCGTGTGGAAGGTACAACCTACCGTGCTCATTCCGCTCAAATCCCACTCGTATTCTGGAGAGGCGTTCTCGGCAAGGATCGCTGCAATTTGTTCCGGAACTGGCGAAATTGCTATATATGCATAAAGCCGTTCTTCCGCGCACATGGTGGACATCAGCGTCACTTGGACATCCTTCAGTTCTTCCGCTGTTTTTTCAACATCGTTATATTCCGTCCATTCCGGGATAGGAGTTTCAGCAGAGATACCCATATCCATTCTGGCTGCGTCGCGCAGGGAAAATACAATTGCGAATGCCGTTATACAGCAGAGCAATGCGATTATGGCAGCGATCAGCAGACAGCGGGAAAGAAGCTTGCGGATGCGGCCTTGGCCTCCTTGTTCCAGCATTGTTGCCGTGTTTTTTTGATTGATCCGGCTCAGGGTCAACTCCTTGATCCGCGAAGAGGAGAGCAGGGAGGTGCCATTTAGATCCACGCTTTCATCGATATAGGCGTCCAGCAAATCGGAAATATTGCGTTTCATAAGGTTGCTCCCTCCTTCGTCAGTATTTCTTTTAGTTTCATTCGGCCTCGTCTCAGCTTAGTTTTTATTGTTGATTCGTTTAGGGCCATGCTGAGAGAAATTTCTTTTATGGTTATCCCCTTGAGTAAGCCAACGAGGAATTAGAAACAGCAATGACCAAACGGTCAAGCAAATGGGCCCCAAAGTTACGCCGGCTAAACCGGAAGCAATACTCATTGAGATAATCGCCCAGATACTTCTGCGGCAG
>NZ_JALFGV010000122.1:0-9460 GCF_022777125.1 Lawsonibacter sp. | reverse complement strand
AAATGTCAGGATCAATGAGGCCCTGCTGTTTCAGCGTGGTCAACATTTGATTCTGACTGGAAAGTTCAGATATTTGTTTGTTCAGCTCAATGACATCCAGACTCCAGAGCATTCTGCGGTTGCGGATCGTCAGGAGACTGGTGATCATCTGGGAGAGGATTGGCTCTCCATGGTGCTTGAGGTTATAGTACAGACGCAGGAAGGCTTCCTCGATTTGGGACTCTGGTATCTGTTCCATGACACAGGCATCTTTTTGTCTGTCGTGTTTGCGGCACACCCAGTATGTTATGTCCTTTGACATTTTCCTTTTGAAGTATGTCCCACAGTTTCCGCACAGGATCGTCATGGTGAAGGGATATTGCTCCCGAGGTGAATGGGTAATTTTAGAGCTTTTCGCCTGATACAGCGCCTGCGCCCTTTCAAATATGAGCCTGTCCACAATAGGTGGGTGACTGTCTACAATGTAGTACTGATCCTTATTTCCGTGGTTTATCTTCTTTTTGACCGGAAGGGTATCAGTCGAATATCGTTTCTGCAGCAGGGAGTCACCGACATATTTTTCGTTTTGCAAGACATAGCAGACCGTTGTGTGCTGCCAGTATGGGATTTTATCTCTTGTGGGAATTCCTAAGCTTGTGATTTCCGATGCGATTTCTGTGGTGCTGTACCCAGCCAGGAACCTGTCGAAGATCAACCGCACGATTTGTGCTTCGGATTCTACGATTTCAAGCCTCCCATCGCACAACCGGTATCCAAACGGCGCCTTACAGGTAATGAACTTACCGCTTTGCATTCGTTTCTGATAGCTCCACCGCATATTACCTGAGATTGATTCGCTCTCAGCCTGAGCGAAGGCAGCGAATATGGCCGTCATCATCTCACCGGACATGGTGGATGTGTCGATATTTTCTTTTTCGAAGTAGATGCTGATTCCCAGCGCTTTCAGTTCTCGGATCGTCTCCAGACATTCTGTGGTGTTTCGGGCAAATCGGGAGATGGATTTCACCAATATCCGGTCAATCAGCCCTCTGTGGCAATCTGCCAGAAGTCGTTGGAAGTCCTCCCGCTTTTCAGCAGAAGTGCCTGTGATACCCTCATCTGCATAAATGTCCACCATGCTCCAGTTTTCTTTTCCGGAGATCAGGTCTGCGTAGTACCGATTCTGAGCGGCGAAGGAGTTGAGCTGGTCATCGGAAGCAGAGCTGACACGGGCGTAAGCAGCTACCCGCAGCTTGATGTCCTGCTGCTTTTCAGTAGCCTCTATCGTAATAACTCTGCACTGCTTTTCCTGCAGGGCCATACTTCCATCGGTCAGCTGCTTTTTCTCCATGTCAGTTCACCTCCTTACAGCAACAAACACTACCACACTTTTGCCCCAATAGCTATCACCAAATGCAACGAAAATCAGGGAAACAGAATGATCTCCACACCATCCTGCACAGAGAGGTAGCTTGCAATTTTTTGAGCCTCTTTTTCGGTGCATTTCCCAATCTGGACAAGGTTTTTAAGCAGCGTGATAATGCCACAGTAATCGATGTTTACATTCTGTACTGTCATAGTAATCCTCCCTTCATTTACGGTTTTACTGAACCTTGATACCACAAAAATAGAGGCCGCCCAATTTGGTTGGGGAAGCCTTGGCTTGCTCTACTACATTGCAGGCGACCTCCATTGCTTCTAATATCAAGAATTTTGCCTGTATTCGACACTACTTCCCCAGGCAGGGCGGCAACATAAACTGTGCTGGCGCACATCACGGGAATCTCACCCCTCCGGGGAACGCCCGAAGCTGCGTACAGGAGTACCATTGTGGGCTGACGGGATCTTGGCGAAGCAGGGTGCCAATCCTGCTCTGGCCTGAGTGGGTATCGCTCTGCACCTTAATTGGCCGTCCTTAGATGCGGAAATGATCCGCACAGGTGGTCTTTGCGCACTCGGCCTGACGCTGGCTCCGTCAGCTGATGTATCTATGCTACCGGATATGACTGCCTGGAGCAGTATTTTTCAAGGTACTGTGAGATTAACTGATCTCACTAAGATTGTAACTCTGTGTGTTTCAGAATTACATAAACAGAATGGAAGGTTACCTACCCAAAATGGAAGGTTTTAGAGTTTTGCCTCCAATTCAGACAAAAATGCAATGGTCATTCGCAGGTTCTGCTTCTGATCCATAGCTTTAAATTCTCTCCCCGACAAAAGATAATCCAGGGAGACATCGAAGAATGCTGCAAGCTCCACAGCCAGTTCAACTGAGCCGGTCTGCTTTCCGTTTTCAATTTTCAGGATGTATGTACTGGTGATGTTCATTTTCTCTGCCAGCTGCTCCTGCGTAAGTCCTCGGCTTTTCCGTAAATTCTTGATTCGAGCGGCATAGCTATCTCTGTTGAAGCCCATAACACTTTCCTCCGTTTTCTGAAATTTGGATGAGACCGAATTTCAGTTCGGAGGATCACGGCACCCAACAGAAAGATTATCATTAAAAAATAAATTGCCGATCCCGTGCAAAAATGGAGAATCGGCAACCTGTGCTTGATCTGCATTAAGAAGTCCAGGGCGGGATACAGGGGCAGCAGGCGGAGGTTTTTCTTTCTTTCTCATATGCCCAGCTTGCGTACCCCGTTTTTTTCTTGACAGTCTTCCTCGTGCTGTCCTGAAAGCAGTGTGACTCGGCTTAACCAGATGGAACAACTTAATGCGGCAGCTGTTATCTGCCATGTTGCATTTCTCCTTGTCCACTTACGCGGCCGGCACACAGACAGCCAGCATCACCCCCTTAAAATTTTTGTTCTTCGGCAAATGCGACTGTCTTGCCGATAATGTAATTCAGTTTTATGTATCTCAGGCTTGTTGGTTCGTGCATCGCGATACATCTAACAAGCGAATTGTGTCGCATTCACCCGCAAAAAGATGTATTGTAGAATATCTTTGAGGTGAACTGCGATGTATGACTTCTCCTATCCATTGGGAAATGCGGTGAAGAGCACACGTTATCAGCGCGGTCTGACCCAGCTTCAGGTAGCAGACATGGCGGATATCGATGTGCGAACCGTGATGAATATTGAGAACTACAAGGCAAATCCCAAGATGGAGGTGCTCTACCCTTTGATCCGTGCCCTCCGTATTGATGCCAGAACCATTTTTAACCCTGAGTTGCAGCGCGAAACTCCCGCTCTACAACAGCTTCGGCTTATGATTGAGGAATGCAGTGAGCAGGAGGCCGAAGCGTTGATCCCGGTGGTGGAATCGGTCATTGCCGCACTCCGGACAAAGGACGCCATTGAGATTGGATGACTACATAAAAAAACAGAGCCTGCTTTTCCCCGACAGGGGGATCAGCAGGCTCTGTGCTTTAAGCATCCGGCTCGTCGCTTAATACCATCTTCAGTTTTACCACATTGACCATGAATTCCTTTTTACATTTTGGACAGTATAGCGGGAATTTTACTAAAACCGTTTCTTCATATACTTTGACTTTCGTTTTGCTGCCGCACTGAGGACAGCAGATCCATTTTGACTCATGCCGCATAGCAATCACTCATTTATTCGTAGTTACAAGTTAGATAATTGCAGTCGGTTTTTCTTCATTGATATCCAATCATTCTATGAAAACGCCGCCAATTTCGCCAGCAGATACGCCAGAGAACTATCATAAAAGACGAAATCATCGATCAGTCCGGCATTTTTTGCATCTATGACACGGCTGCATACGGCGGACTGTTCCGGCCTGACCAGAAGCAGGATCTTGAGGTCCTGTTCAACCTGCCGAAGAGGTTGGCAGATCCCGATCGCCTGATCCATATCCGCCTGATCCACAATATCCAATATCACCACATCCGCATGAAAGATATCAACGCCGACCACAGCCTGCGGATAATGGAGCTGGGCCGCCCACAGGAAGTCAAGCTCCGGCTTTGCCTGGATGGCCGCTGACAACCCCTGTCCCAGCACCTTATTGGATGATATAAACAGCACTGTTTTCATGATCGGCACCCTCTATCCAATCCGATAAATACAGATGGTTTTCTGATCGCTCCCGCCTGCTCCGGCTTCCATGAGCCGAGCCTCCACAGCCGCGCCGCCTGACTCACGCCCAGGGGTCGGCGGACTTGGGGGTACGGACACCGGTGAGCAGATATTGCTCCCAGAGGAACCATTTCCCATCGCTGCCCCGCTGCCGGAGTTTGATGGGGCGAGGGCTGTCCGCGCCGCCGCAGGGGATAAACAGTTTCATATAGCCCTGCTCCTCGCCGGAAACATGGTTGCTTTCCACCCGGATGGTATAGGGCTGGGTGGGTGTATAATTGTTGTCGGGGGTAGAGCCGGCGAAGTAGGTGAAGGGAAGGTAGGTTTTTCCGTCACGGAAGCGGTCGTTTAAGAAGGAGATCTCCTGTCCGTTCAAAGGACGGGGCCCCCGCAGCCAATTCAGCATATCCGTGCCGATCTGCCGGTCAGCGGCATAGGCGCACAGGGCCAGCACGGTCAGCGCCGCCGTCTGAAAGGGGGTGTCAAGGGCCGCCTCCGGGAGAGCCTGCATCTGGGCAAGGCTCTCAGGGAGGGCCGTGAAGGTAAAGGTTTCCCGCTTGTTTCCAATGGCTGTGGCTGCTGTCGCCGCGGCATCCACGGCGGACTGCTTTAGCCTGTCAAAAATACTCATACAAATACTCCTTTCACGCCTGTCCCACACTCGTGCGCCTGATGTTCTCTCAGCCATAGGCGCGTATCAGATCCATACAGGTCATGCCCTCGCCAAAAAAGGGTGGACACACACCGGTTTCACGATCCTGCTGGATATGGAGAGATTCGCCGGATGGGTCGATCAGCACCGGGAAGCTGCCGCTCATGCGGGTGCCCGCGCCGTCCGAGAGGTCCAGATACAGGCAGTCGCCCTCCATACGCCAGATGCCGGAATATGAGTATGCATACTCCTGTCCATCCTCCGGCTGATGGTAGAGATCGATGCGCCCGGAATAGTCCGGGTCGCTGTCGCCCCAGCCGAACTCCATGTACCAGTGCTCGCAGGTCCAATTTGTGTAAGCCAGCCCCCAGTCTGTGGGCGGTAGCCACCAGTCGTCCCCGGACGGCTCCCAGTCCTCGGGGTAGTCCAGCCCGGTCACATAGCCCCAGATGCCGAAATCCATCAGCATGGGGATATAGTCCTCCCCGGTGGGCACGATGGGAATGCCGTATTCATCGGTCAGCGGGAGCCACTTCATCTCCACGCCATCGTTTGCCACAAGGACGATCTCCGTGTCCGGTTCATCCCGCCATTGCTCATAATTTACGAATATCAGTACAGGCTGGGCACACTCTTCCCGGTAGAGCACCTCACCCGGTACAGGCCAAACGCCGTTACCGAGAGATTCCCAGGTGACATGGTTCACGGCAAGGCTGGTATTCTCATCCCGGGGAACGATGCAGAATAAATCACCCCAACCTGCGCCGAGGATACATTCGGCCGGTATATGCAGCAGAAACGGCATCGCCTCGACCAATCCGGCACAATTCTCCACCAGCCAGTCCGACAGTGGGGTGGAGTCCCCCTGCTTCCTGTATCCCAGATAGGCGACCGCGCCGGCGTACTGGTCATCGTATGCCATGGCGTCATACAACAGGTTCAGGGACTCCTCCGCCAATTCCGCCTCCGCTGTTTCTTCCCCGCTGCCGGAGAACACACCCACCCCGGAATCTTTTTCTCCCTTGCTGCCGGAAAGGGTGCCTATCGCACCGTCCGTTTCAACGGGCGGTGTGTCTTCTCCTCCGCAGGCGGACAGGCCAAGGGCCAGTGCCATGCACAAAATCGCCGGGAGAAAGCGGCGCCGGAGCAAATTCTTCATCATCCGGCCTCCTTCTCAGAATTTCCCGCTGCGGCCGCTGCCGCCGCCCCCGCTTTCGCTGTAGGTGCTGCCGCCGCTGCCGCCCGAGCTCTCTTTCTGGATCTTGGTGCGTGTTTCGGTGGTATGGGTGTACCGGTCGTACTGCTTTGTCAGGTGTAAGCCGCCAGCGGTGAGGTACGCATCGGCTTCCGCCTTTTGATGGACGGACTTCATCTTACGCAGCAGCCACAGGCAAACCGTCCCCGCGGCCAGACAGGAGCATCCTGCTGAAATGACGAACCAGATCCAGTAAGGACGGCGCACCGGCTTGCCGGCGTCGGCCTTCGTCAGATATTCCTCACAGGCGTCCAAGTAATTGGAAATGCCGCCATACCAGTCGTTTTCCCCAAAATCGCCCAGGAATTGCTCCTCCAGCTTCTCCTGCCCATATTCATCAAAGGCATACTCGGCGTACTCGCCGTAGACGAACATGGCGTAGTCCCGCTCGGCCATGCTCAGGAGCACGATGATCCCATCCCGCCCGCTGCCCATACCGAGCTCACTGCCGTGATAGAGCTGATAGGTGACCTCAAAGACACTGCCGTTTCCGTATTCCGTGTAATCATCCACAAGAGCAAAATAAACGCCGCAATCCTGCTTTTGGGAAATAGCTTCGGCCCGAGCCTCCAACTTTTCCCACTTCTCATAGGGGAGAAGGTCTGCAACATCAAATACATACTGCATCGTGACACTGCCCTGCACCGGTTCTTCCAAGCCGGCATCCTCGCCGGAGCCGGCCGGCGGGCAATTTGTGAGGATGTAATCCTCCGCCGTTTCCGCCATGGCGTCCACTGCCTGTGTCAGCGCCACGGCGCTCATGGTCATGTCCTCGCCGTTCCATGCCCGCGCCGCCATATAGGGCTGTACCGCATCGTAGACGGCGCCGGACAATTCCTGGCCGTTGCCCCGCTCATCGCTCAGTCTGGCGTAGACGCACCAGTCATTTTCGTCAACCATCCTGTAGGTATCCCCATCCTGCGCTTCCAGCAGAATGGTCAGCGTAACGCCCTCCTTGTGCTCGCCATAGCCGTAATCATATTCCTCATAGATCCCCGCGGCGGCGTCGCCAAGTCCGTCATAGCTGTTTTGGGTCAATACATCCACCCGCAGATCAAGGCCCAGCGCCTGGGAGAGCTGGGGGAGGGTCTGTTCTCCCTGCATGGTCAGTTCCTGCGATCCCAAGGATTCCGTTTCGTCATAGATCACGCCGTACTCCATTGCCGCCATTGCGGGAGTGCAGAGGGACAGCGCCAACAGGAACGCCAGCGCGAGAGCAGTATATGCTTTCTTCATATCCGGTCCGCCTCCTTTCTCACGGCAATAGGACCAGCGCCGAACTGATCACAGACAGGGGGACGGCGATGGCGGCAAACAGCCCCCAGAACTTCCCCCAGCTGACCGGCAGGTCGCCCACCAGCTTTCCGGTCTGTCCATTCATGGCAAAGAGGAAGTCCTTCCCATGCCACTTGGTATTCAGCATCCAGACGGGCATCAGGGCGTAATGCACCTTGCCCCTGCGCAGATGAACGCTGCTGTCTCTGAGAACGCAGAGGTCATAACGCTTCACTGTGCCGCGCAGCGCGGAGGCAAGGGTCCCCTCACAGCGCTGATCCGCCCGCTGCCGGCTCTGTTCCACCGTCACATCGAACTTATCGGCCAGGAAGCCGGGGAGATACGCGGTGGAAAACGGCTTCAGCTCCTTGTAGTCATAAGGTTCAATGGAGTCCATGTGGCCGTCCGGCATCTTGCTGGAGGCGTCCACCGGCACCTTCTCAAAGGTGACGGTTCCGGCCCGGTAGACATCGTAGTGTTTCGTCTCCGTGATCTCGTAGTCGCCGGAGCGGTATGTACGGGAGCGGGCAGCATCATAATGGGCGTCGCCCTCAGCCTCGCCGTCGAACATCCAGAAGGGAACATATATCCCCCGGATCTCCTGCACGTGATTTTCACCGGTAAAGCTTTTCGGCAGGAAAAACTTCCCTTTGTAGTGGGACTTGAGAGCCTTTACCGCATCTTCCTTGCTCAGCTTGAACGGAACGATGAAATCCGGCCGCAGTGCCCCGGAGAACTGGCCCGGCACCACGGTGGGGTTCCCGCAATAGGGGCAGGAGGTCGCCGCCGTGCTCTCCTCGCAGATGAGCTCCGCGCCGCAGCTGGGGCAGCCGTAGGCCCGCATACCGTCGCCCTCAGCCCCCCAATCCTCGCAAAAGTCAGAGGTGTCCCATGCGCCTCCATCCGCGGCTGGCGCGCCCTGCCCGGCGCCGCCTTCCTCCGTCGCCTGCTGGGCTTCTGCCGCCTTTTTTTCTTTCTCTGCGTAGAGCGCCTCGATCTCCGCCACATCATAACTGGCGCCGCAGTATTCGCACTCCAACCGGCCGGACGCACCGGAGAAATGCAGCGGTCCCGTGCAGCTGGGGCATTGATAATTTGTTACCTGTGTTGGCATCTGAAATTCCTCCTTCCCATGCCGGCGTTGTAACGGTCTATACCGAAACAGGCCGTAATCCGCAGAAGATCAGCCGAGCGGGTCGGTGAGCAAGCTGTCCAGCGTCAGGACGCACAGCTGCGCGTCGTACTTCGGCATAAACGGCAGGCTGACTTCGTTCTCCCCAGCGCCGATCACCATCTCCTCGCCGCTGGGACTCATCAAAATCGGATAAGTCTCCGAGATATAATACGGGCCGTCTGTGACGCCATAGTTATCACCGCCAACAAGGGACAGGCTGACGGTCACATAACTGGGCCCATCCATGACGGATGTGGTCGTCCAGAAACCGCTCCACACCTCTTCCCACGTCGTTTTAGAAGGATCGGCACCCTCGTATTCCCAATACAGTTCGACCGTTCCTCCCATCTCATCCTCGGGAAAGAACCACAGGTAGTAATTTGCGATACGGTCCGTATCCCATGCCACTGCCTGCGTTGTCCAGCTGCCGCCAAGCCCGGAGGCATAGACGCCGCTCCAGCCGTCTGCCAGCCACGGTGCAAGCTCGGAAGGAACGCCCTGCCAGCCGTATTCCGTAAAGTCGAAGGAGAGGTAGTCTCCGTTTTCCGAGAAACATGGCACGATGTGCCCCGTTGATGTATAGAGCTGCGGCTCCCACACGCAGCTGTTGCCTGCGTTGTCTACGATCTGAACCTGTATGTAGGACAGGTATGCGTATGCATCGTCCCCGCCGGCTGCAAAGATCAGCAGCGGATCTCCAACTTCAGACCGATAGAGAACCTCGATGACCTCTTCAGTATCTGATTTCGAATCCCACCGCATGAGATTGACGGAAACTGTGGCATTTTCATCAAGCGGCACGAGACAATACAGATAATCATCGTCCCCGATGGTATGCCCCGTATCGATTTCGGAAATAAAGGGGTATTTCTGCAGCGTCGCTTGATCTGTTTCTGACAGCCAATCTCCATCAGACGCTTCTCCGGTATAGCCCAGGAAGGCCGCGCCGAACATGGTCTGCGGAAAAGCCATTCTCTCCCGCAGCCAAACAAGAGATTGTTCCGCTTCCGCGGAGAATCCGGTCGGTGTCGGCTGCATATCCGATCCCCCGGCCCCCGGGCGCAGCTTTTCCGGCAGTTTT
>NZ_JALFGV010000120.1:0-25967 GCF_022777125.1 Lawsonibacter sp. | reverse complement strand
TCATGCTCAAGGACATCAAGGATTACCCGGTCATGCGCGCCACGGAGCTGAAGTTCTATCAGGAATACGCCCCCGAACTGGCGGAGCATCCCGCCGCCAGCACCATCCTGCAGGCGGGCTGCCTGGCCCGTCCGGAATTCCTGGTAGAGATCGAGTGTATGGCGGTGCTCAATAAAAAGAAGGACTAAACGCGCCATAGTTGAGCAGGTTTTGCATGCCGGGATGGAACCGGCATGCAAAACCTGCTTTTACAGGAGGAACTATGAAAAACTATGCCATCGTAGGGTTTGGCTGTGCGGGCTTTCATGCGGCCAGAGCCATTCGGCAGCTGGATCCGTCGGGCCGTATCGCTGTGTTCAGCGATACTGGGCAGCCGCCCTTCAACCCCATGCTGACGACTTACTACGCCTCAGAGAAACTGGAACTGGATGGGGTATTTCCCTTTGGCGGAATGGAAGAAATCCAACGGAAGCTGTCCCTGGAGCTCTATTCTGACATGCGGGTACGTCGTGTTGATACGGCCCATAGGAGCATTGAGCTGGAAGGAGGTCAGATGCGTGGCTTCGACGCCATCCTTATCGCCACCGGTGCCAGCGCGCTGGTGCCGGGGCCGCTGCGGCGGGGGAGCGGAGATTTCTTCCTGATGCGTACGCTGAACGATGCGCAGAGACTGCGCCGGCGCCTGGAGCAGGGTGGAGTGAAGCGTGCGGTGGTCGTGGGCGGCTCGATGGTGGGCATCAAGGTAGCGGAGCTGCTCTACCGCCGCGGCGTGGAGGTGACCCTGGCCGACGGCGCACCCTATCTGTTTCCGCTGGCTGCGTATGAGAGTACTGCCCATGCCATCCAGCAGAGGCTGGAAGAGCGGGGCCTGGACTTAATTTTCCGGGCCCAAGTATCCGCTGTTACGCCGAAAGGGGTGACGCTGGCGGATGGACGGACGCTGGAGGCCGACTTGGTGTGCCTATGCATCGGGACCCGGGCCAATGTGGAGCTGGTAGCAAATACTCAGGTACTGGAGGGAGAAAACGTGCAGATCGAGCGGGGGATCGTAGTCGATGAGGGCATGCGCACCAATGTCCCCGGCATCTACGCGGCCGGCGACTGCTGCGAGGGCGTGAATCTCCAGACCGGAAAGACTGCCGTCATCGGCCTGTGGGCCAACGCGGGAGCTCAGGGAGATTGTGCGGGACGGAACATGGCCGGGCAGTTCTGCCGGTACTATGGGAATATCCTGCACAATATTACGCACTTCTTCGATATGGATTTTATTGGACTGGGCGATCCCAATCTGCCTGGCGAACGCTGCAGTTTCCGGGAAAAGGGGTTTACTGTGGAGGCCATACTGGAGGACGGAAAGCTCAACAGTATAAATCTCTTCGGCAATTACCGCATCAGCGGTATTTTGAAAAACCATCTGACAAAGCGTCTGCTGGGAGGAGAGGCGCGGCTGACTCCGGCCCAGCAGGGACTGCTGGCGGCCGGCGGACTGAGCCGGGCGTTCATCCGGCGCATAGGAGGCGAATGACAGCTATGAGTGAATTGGAGCAACTGGTCCATGCCAAAATCCCGGGCCCGGAGACGGGCATCGAAGTCCGTCATACCATGTGTGATATCTGTACTCCGGGTCCCCAATGTGGTGTAGACGCCTATATAAAGGACGGCGTAGTGATCAAGGTGGAGGGAACTGCCGGCTTTCCTACCAATAATGGAGCCCTGTGTACCAAAGGCGCGGCCAACCGTCAGTACATCTACCGGAAGGACCGTATCCGCACGCCTATGCGCCGGACTGGACCCCGTGGATCGGGCAAGTTCGAATCCATTTCCTGGGACGAGGCGGTCGCCGCCGTCGCTATGGGGCTCAATGGGGTCAAGGCCCGCCACGGAGCGGAGGCCGTGGCCTTCATGACGGGTTACCCCAAGTGGTATCGCCCCTTCCTGCACCGACTGGCCTACTCGTTCGGCAGTCCCAATTATCTCACGGAGTCCAGCACCTGCCATCGTTCGGAGGTCATGAGCTGGCAGCTGACCTACGGCAGCGAGATGCGCCCTGATGTGCTTGGAATGCCGGAGGTGTTGGTGGGATGGGCCTGTAATCCGTTGGTCAGCGCCTACCCCATGGGGCGAAACTACTACCAGTACAAGGAAAAAGGGGGCAGGGTGGTCATCATTGATCCGCGCCGTACGCCCACGGCCGTCCAGTGTGCCGATCTGTATATCCGCCCCCGTGTCGGGACCGACGGTTATCTGGCCAATACGGTGGCCAGGCTTATCATCGAAAACGGCTGGGCGGATATGGACTTTATCCAGAAGCATGTCCACGGCTTCGCCGCCTATCGGGACATGGTCATGGGCTATACGGTGGAGGAGGCGGTGCGTATTACCGGCGTGCCGGAAGGGGAAATCCGGGAACTGGCCCAGCTCATCGGCACGGCAAAGACCGCTATCATCCAGCCCAGCAACGGCCTGAGTCACCACGCAAACGGCCTGCCCAGCCACAGAGCGGTGATCTGTCTGAATGCTCTGACCGGAAATGTGAATAAGCCGGGAACCATAGTTCCGACCTTCGAGACCTTTGCGGATATGGCGGCGGGTTTCCGTACCCGGGAGGATGAGTTCGTAGAAGAACGGTTCCCGCGGAATGCCCGGCCGAAGATCGGCTCAGCACGGTTCCCCTTGTGGTCTGAGATGCTGCCCGAGGCCCAGGGCATGGATTTGGTGCGGCAATGGGAGAAGGGCGAGCCCTATCCCATCCGTGCCATCTATGCCCATGGCGTCAACAACCGTATGTACCTGGAGTCCTCCAGACTGCTGGAAATGGCGGCAGATCTGGACTTTGTGGCAGCAACCGATTTGTTTTGGACCGATTTTTGCCGGTACGCCGATATTGTCATGCCTGCCTGTACCTCCTTTGAGCGCAGTGAGGTCAAATGTTATGGCGGAGGCTTTGTCAACTACACCAGTCCAGCTATTGCACCGCTCTATGAGAGCCTGGATGACGTGGAGATCATGTCTCGGGTGGCCAGCGCCCTGGCGCTGGATGATCCTCTGCTTTGCAGTGGTTATGATACGTGCGTCAAGCATATGTTCCGGGATGTAGACGTGGACCTAGATGCGGTGAAGGCCGGTGGAGTACCCCTGAAGATCCCCTGTCCAAAGACGCCAGACTACTTTTCTGCGCCGCTGGATACGCCCAGCGGAAAAATCGAACTGTACAGTGAGCGGATCGCCAAATATGAACACTCACATGGACTCAACCCTCTGCCCGTATTTGTGGATGGCTACGACAGTCCGGAAAACGGAGAACTTCCCATGACACTGATTACGGGCGGGCGTATCCCCAATGCGGTCCACTCCCGTCTGCACGACGTGCCTTGGCTGCGCAGCCTGCGGCCCGACCCGGCGGCCGACCTGAATCCGGAGGATGCTAAGCGGATGGAGATCGGCCAGGGAGATGAGATCTATTTGACCACCCGGGTGGGCCGTATCAAGGTCAAGGCCAATGTCAGTGCCATTTCTGCGCCCGGAGAAGTCAATATGTATCACGGCTATTCGGAGGCCAACGTCAATCAAATCATACCCAGAGATCACCTGGATCCCTATTCCGGCTTCCCGGGCTTCAAGCAGGTCCGCTGCCGTGTGGAGAAGGCGGAGGTACGGAAATGAGCTATATTTTCCTGCTGGATACCAGAAAATGTATCGGCTGCGGCGCATGTGCCGTGGCGTGCATGGACCAGAACGATGTGCAGCCGCAGGAAGGAGACGAGCCCTTTCGCCAGTGCTTTGTCATAGAGCAGGGAAGTGGAAAGGATGCCCCCGTGCGCTACCTGTCCATGGCCTGCATGCACTGCGCACAGGCACCCTGCGTACAGGGCTGTCCCGCCGGGTGCCTGAAGAAGGATACGGATACCGGCTTTACGGTCTATGATCAGACAAACTGCATTGGCTGCCACAGTTGCGCCATGGCCTGTCCCTTTGCCGCGCCCTGCTTTGACCGGGCGGGCAAGATGGTCAAGTGCGACGGCTGTATCGAGCGGGTGCGCCGCGGTATGCAGCCAGCATGTGTACGGGTATGCCCCTATGGAGCCCTGCAGTTGGTAGAGAAGGAGACCTTCGGCGCCGGGCAGAGGAGAAAATCTGCACGCCTGCTGGCTTACACGGCGCTGGACGGAGAGAGGACCGACTCCGAATGAAAAAGGTAGCAGTACTAGGTTGCGGCCGCCTGGGCACTTTGATTGCCGGGGCCCTGGCCCAGGGAAGGGTGGAAGGCGTGGCCCTGTGGGGGGTGTTCGGCCGCACGCAGAGGAGGACCCACGCCCTGGCCGAGAAGTTGTCCTGCCCGGCCGCGGACAGCATCGCATCCCTGCTGGCCTTCGGACCGGATTATGTGATCGAGGCCGCTGCAGGTCAGGTCGTGCGGCAGTATGCCGTGGCCGTTTTGGCCGGGGGAGCCGATCTGATCGCTTTGTCGACGGGTGTATTCAGCGATCCGGTGTTCTATGAACAAGTGGAACAGGCCGCCGTGCAGTATGACCGGAGAGTCCACCTGGTCCCTGGCGTGGTGGGAGGCTTTGATATTATGGCGGCGGCCCGGCTGATGGGGCCGGTGGAGGTCTCCTTCACCAAACGCAAGCACCCCCGCGCATCCGGAGAGGGAGACCCCGCCCTGCGGACGATGGCCGACTTTTGCTCCGGCAACGCGGGGGAACTCTATCGACGGTATCCGGATCATATGAACGTGGCGGTTTCGGTAGCGCTGGCCACCAACGGGGTGGAGGACACGCCCGCATCAGTGGAGCCGGTACGGCCCGGCGAGAATGTCAGCTTCACCACACAACTCTCCGGGAGCTTTGGAAACGCAGAGATTCGAACTGAACTTGGAACCATAGGGCCCGATTTAGCCGCATGGAGCGCCTTAGCGGTCCTGGAACGGTTGACACGCCGTATTGTCCTTTAAGCAAAAAGTACTAAGCGGAGCGAACAAAGGGCTCCGTCGTGCATGATTCTCCGCATTCCTCTGCACGCTCAACGGGGCCTGAGCTGCCAGAAAGCGACCGCGCTGGCCGCAGCCACGTTCAGCGAATCCACGTCGTGAGACATGGGGATCCGCACGGTGTAATCACAACAGGCGAGCGTGCGGGGCGACAGACCGTCGCCTTCCGTGCCGAACAGGACCGCCAACTTCTCCTCTGCCATCAGCCGCGGATCGTCGATGGGGACGGAGGATTCGCTCAAAGCCATGGCGGCGGTCTTAAAACCCAGCTCCTGCAGGCGCGCGATCCCAGGCTGCGGCCACTGGGAGGCGTCGCTTCCAATCCTGGTCCACGGGATCTGAAAAATGCTGCCCATGCTGACCCGTACTGCACGGCGGTACAGCGGGTCGCTGCACGACGGGGTGACCAGCACGGCGTCCATATTCAGTGCGGCGGCGGAGCGGAAGATGGCGCCGATGTTGGTCGAATCCACGATCCCTTCCAGGACCGCAACCCGGCGTGCGCCGGAGCATACCTCCTCCACACTGGGCAGGGGGGGACGGTGCATCGCGCACAGCACGCCGCGGGTCAATGGGTACCCGGTCAATTGGGCCAGCAGCTCCCGGGCAGCGGTATAGACGGGGATGGCTCCGCAGCGGGCAATGACGCCCTGGCCCTGTCCATCGATGTACCTGCGCTCCATCAAAAGGGCGACGGGCTCATATCCGGCGTCCAGGGCCCGCTCAATCACCTTGGGGCTTTCCGCGATAAAGATCCCCTTTTCCGGCTCCAGTCGGTTGCGCAGCTGGGCTTCCGTCAGGCGGGCAAAGAGATCCAGTTCCGGCAGTGTAACGTCGGTTACCTCAACGATCTTAGGCATTGACAGCTCCTTCCGCAGAGTACGGTCCTTCCGTGCGCCGGCCAGCGCGCCGCAGCCGCAAGGCCTCCGGCCGGGCCGGAGGCTTATTCCTTGCCGCCGGAGAGAAGCGCCCAGAGGGCGGCGGGGTTGTCCGCAATGGTCTGGGCGCCGTGTGCGGTGAGAAAAGCGGCGTCCCGAAATCCCCAGCTGACCGAGATACAGGGCAGACCGGCGTTCTGCGCGGTCTGGATATCCACATCGGAATCCCCCACGTAGACCGCCCGCTCCCGGGCGGCGCCCAGCTCCTCCAACGCGCGGAAGACCGTATCGGGGGCGGGCTTTCGGGCCACGTTGGGGGATTCCCCGATGGCGACCGGGATACGCTCCCCCAGATACGTCAGGCACAGTCCCTTGACCGCGCCGTCAAACTTATTGGAGACCACCGCCGTCTGGATGCCCTGTGCCCGCAGCCGGTCCAGCAGCTCCAGAATACCGGGGTAGGGAGCGGTCCTGTGCTCCATATTCAACAGGTAGTGGGCCCGAAAATCAGCCAGACAGCGCGCCTCCAGCTCCGGCGGGGTACCGCGGGGCACGGCCAGATGGAGCAGACGGGCCACGCCGTTGCCCACAAACTGACGGACCTCCTCCAGCGTGCGCGCGGGCAGGCCGTGCAGGGCCAGGGCGTAGTTGGTGCTGTCGGCCAGATCCCCAAGCGTGTCGAGCAGGGTGCCGTCCAGGTCAAAGATAACGGTGTCATAGGGTCTCATTGCCATTCAGAGCCTCCAGTTGTGGGATCGGGCGCCGCGGCGGCGCCGCCGGAAAAACCGCATTGCATCTGCTTCAGCAGGCGTTATTCGAATGTCGGCTGAAGCAACCGTCAAGCGGTTTATTGGTGCGGCCGCCGCCGCATCATTTCATCAAAGGGGCTATTTGTAGCCCCTTTGATGAAATTGAGACATTGTTACAATGCGTATTTCCGCTGGAGTGCCGTATTGCTCCAGCGGGAGGGGCAAGGTTTTCTGGCTCATTTGCCAGAAAACCTTGCGCCTGAACAAAGCCAATTGGCTTTCTTCGGTACGCATTATTATAACACCGTTTTCTTAAGGATGGAAGAGCCGGGCCAGCAGAAACCCGAGCGCCCCGCAGCCGGGAAAGGTGAGCAGCCAGGTCAGGGCGATCCCGCCCGCGACGCCGCGGTTCACCGGGCCGCCGGAGGCCGCGCCCACGCCCAGGATAGCGGCAGTTTTGGCGTGGGTGGTGCTTACCGGCAGTCCTGCCAGCGTACAAAACAGGAGACACGCCGCGCCGCCCAGGTCGGCCGCGAAACCCTCCCCGGGGGAGAGAGACACCATATCCCGGCCCACAGTGTTGATGATGCGCCTGCCGCCGATACCGGTGCCCAAGGCCATCACGCCCGCGCAGAGCAGCATCAGCCAGCCCGGAATGGAGAATACCCCCTCGGCGCGGCCTCCGTCCGTCAGCGCGCAGCCCAGCAGGAACACGCCCAGGAATTTTTGCCCATCCTGCGCCCCGTGGAGAAAGGCCATGGCCGCCGCTCCGGCGACCTGCCCCCGGCGCAGCAGGCCGGCGCCGGGCCGCAGCCGGACCAACAGACGCTGACAAAACCCGCCGGCCCAATACCCCAGAGTTACGGACAAGCCCAGCCCCAGCAGGACCCGGCCCCACGCCGCCCCCTGTACGTTGGCCCACCCGCCGGGCATCGCCAGGGCGGCCCCGGTGACTCCGGCCACCAGCGCATGGCTCTCGCTGGTGGGGATGCCGAAGCGCCAGGCCAGCGCGGCCCACGCCACAATGGCGCACAGGGCCGCGCACAGAGCGGACAGAGCGGTCCTGCCATCCCCGCCGAAGTCTGCAATGGTGTATAATGTCTCGGCCACCGTGGCGTTGTATGCGGTCATACCGGCCACGCCCAACAGATTGCACACGGCCGCCAGCACCGCCGCCCGCCGGAAGGGAAGCACTCCGGTCGCCACCGCGGTGGCGATGGCGTTGGGCGCGTCCGTCCAGCCGTTGACCAGCACCACCGCCAGCACCAGCAGGGCGGTCAGCGCCAGAATCGGATCCCCTGCCGCCCGGGCCAGAAAGTCCCCAAAGGAAGAAACCAAACGAACACCCCCCGTCCAGTGTACGGGGGGTGCGGGTGAGATATGAACGGACGGGGGTCAGCGGATCAGAATGCCCAGGATGCGGGCGGCTACCGCGGCCTGAGCGGCATCCAGAGTGGCCCCCTTGAGTTCGGCGCAGGTCTCCGAGAGCGTGATGTGATCAATGGTACATTCGGACAGGTCCACGCCCTTGAGGCAGGTGCGGAAGAAATCGGCTCCGGTGAAGTCCACCCGCTCCAGCTTCAGGCAGCGCAGCCGCAGTTCGGTCAGCACGCTCTCGCTCCAGTTGGAGTCCGCAAGCTCCACGTTCTCCCAAGCGCCGCCGGAGAAGTTGGCGTAGCGAAAGCGGGAGCCTGAAATACGGGTCGAGCGGAGACGGCTGCGGCGGAAGTCGCAGCCCTCGCCCTTGCAGCCGGTGAGCGCGCAGTCCCGCCAGTAACTCTGGGCAAAGCGGCAGCCGGAGAAATCACACTCTTCCAGCCGGACGCCGTAAAAGCCGGTCCGGGTGAAATCGCACTGTGTAAAGCGGCAGGCTTCAAAGGAAAGCGCCTTCAGGTCCAGCTCGGAGCAGTCCAGCCCCCGCAGCGTCTCGCCCCGAAAGCGTCCGCCCGCCAGAAGTCCGTCCTCCCGGGCGCGCTCCAGCGCCGCGGAACATGAGGGGGCCATGCCGGTCATCTCCTTTGCAGCGTCAATACAGCCCGATGGTCGCCAGAATGCGCTGCACATCCTCGGCCCGGCGGCTCCAGGCGGCCTGGGCCCCATGCTCCCGGCGGCGCAGGCGGGCCCAGTCCCCGGTCTCGGCCAGAGCCCGTCGGCAGAGCCTGGCGTATTCCTCCGGAGAATGCGCGCCGTAGACCACGTCGGGAAAGGGTTCCACCTGTTCGCTCCGGTAGAGGGCCACCACGGGTTTTCCAGTGGAAAGGTACTCATACAGCCGGGAGGGCACCACGTCGTTCTCCGGGTCGCCCCGCCGGGGAAGGTCCAGGCACACGTCAAACCGGGAGAGGTAATCGGGTACCTCTACCGGTGGCACCGGGGACAAAAAGCGCACGTTGGGCAGCCGCTCCAGCGCCCGCGCCGCGGGATTCTCCTCCCGGCGGCCCAGAAAAACAAAGGAGCACCGGGGCAGAAGCTCGGCGGCGCGGAGAACGGGGGTCAGATCCAGGTCATGCCAGAGCGTCCCCGCATACCCCAGCACGGGGCCCTCCAGGCGGCGCAGGGAGGCAGGGCATTGGCAGCCCTCCCGCACGAACATGGGGTGGTTGACGCCGTTGGGCAGCAGGGCAATGTTGTCGTTGCAGGGCGAGAGGTGATCGGCAAGCCCCTGGGAAGCCGCAAAGATCACGTCGGCGGCCAGAGCCAGATCGCTCTCCCAGCGCAGGGGAAGGCCGGGCCAATCCCGGTCGCAGTCATACACCAGGGCCCGGAAGTTCAGGTGCTCCAGCAGGTGTACCGCCTGGGGAGCGGTGCACCAGAGCACGGGTTCCCGGAAGCGGTGGCGGTCCAGCTGCTGCTGAATAAAGCGGGCCTGCCGGCGCCAGACGCCCCGGAACAGGAGCTGATAGCGTTCCTCGACCGCGGGTACCGGGGGGAGGGTATAAACCGTCAGGCCGGGGCGCAGTTTGCGCCCCGGCTTCCGCCAGCGCCTGCCCGGCGGCTCAAAATAGAGCACCTGGGCGCCCTTCAGCCGGGTCATCAGCTGCTGGGTGCGGGTGGGTACGGCCTGCCACGGAGCGCTGGCCAGGCATACATATTGGTTCATGGCCGGGTCACCTCGCCTCCAGAAGCCGCCGGGCGGTCTCCTGGTTGCGGCGCTCCACCTGGCGCAGCCGGTCCACGCCGCCGGAGAGGAATTCCGTATCCCCGATGCGCGCGCAGGCGGCGTCGATGTGGGCGCACAGGGCTTCCAGCGTCACCTGGTCCAGATCGGTATACAGATCCTGGCCGATATAGGACAAAAAGGAGCTGATCTTCTGGTCGTACACCACGCCTACCAGGGGCACCCCCTGTCCGGCGGAAAAGACCAGCGCGTGCAGGCGCATGGATACCACGGCCTGCATCCGGGCAAACAGGCCGATGGTGTGGTCGGAGCGGCCGGTATCCTCCAGAATGTGATAGGGCGCCTTCATGTCCCGGGCGGCCAGCCGGGCGGCGCTCACATCCAGCCGCCGTTCGATGGGCAGAAACACGGGGATCAGACCGTAGGCTTCCCAGGCGTAGTCCGCCGCCGCGCCGAAGAGCGCGGCCTTCTCTTCAAAGCCGGGCCAGGGCCGCAGGGCAAAGCCGATGTAACGCCCCTGGGGATCCAGGCCCTGCCGTTCCAGCAGGCCGTCCACCACCTGGGGCGGGGCCGCGGGGAGGATAACGGTGGGGTCGGCGGAGAGGAGGACCTCCGGCCGGGTGACGCCCATATCCTCCAGCTCCGCCTTGGAGTGGGTGTCCCGCAGGGTGATGGCGTCCACATGCCGCTGGAGCACCCGGGCCGCCCGCCGGCGGTTGGCGGGGGCGTGGATGGGGCCGATGCCGCAGCCGTACATCATCACACGGTTGCCCAGCAGTTTGGCCGCAGAGATGGTAAACAAATAAAACCACAGGGAGCGGTGGCTGGTCACGTCCTGCATCAGAGAGCCGCCGCCGTTGATGTAGAGCCGGGTCCTGTGCATCCGCCACAGAAAACGGGGGAAGGCGAAGGTGTAGATCGAGTTGACCCGATAGGTCCGGCGGGTCTCCTCCGGATTGCGGGAGAGGACCCATACCGGAAGATCCGGGTCGATCTGCCGCAGCTCGGTGACGATGGCCTCCAGAATGGCGTCGTCTCCGGCGTTGCCGCGGCCATAGGCGCCGCACACCAAGGCCCCGTCCCGCCGGTAGGCGCGTTCCTTTCGGCGCAGGATGGTCTCATAGATCGTGAGCTGCCGCTCCAGGGTGCTCTCCAGGGAGTAGTCCTGTCTGGCCCGCTGGTAGAGCCGCTCACCCAGGTGTTTCCGCAGGACGGGGTCCCCGGCCAAAGCGGCCAGATGGCGGGAGAGCCCCTCCGCATCCCCGGCCTCGAACAAAAGGCCGTGGATCCCGTGCTCGATCAGATAGGGTACGCCGCCCACCCGGCTGGCCACCGTGGGCAGGGCGGCGCGGGCCCCCTCTGTGAGGGAGTAGGGAAAGGTCTCCGACAGGGAGGTGAGGGTATTCACATCGATGGCGTGATAAAAGCTGTCGGTATCGGTGATCCACCCGGCGAAGCACACCTGCCGCTCCACGCCCAGCTCCCGGGCCAGGTTTTTGAGCATCTCCATCTCATCGCCGTCTCCGGCGATGAGCAGCCGCAGATTGGGACACGAAGAAGCGGCTAGGGCGAAGCCGCGGACCAGGGTGGCCACGTCCTTTACCGGGTTGAGCCGGGCGGCGATACCGACAACCACGGAGTCTTCGTCCGCTTGCAGGCCCACCGAGCGGAAATACTCCGCGCGGGAGAGCGCGGGCGTGCGGGGGGTGAAGTCGATGCCGTTATAGATGGTGAAGAGCCGGTCCGGATCAAACCCGCGGGAAATGAGCAGATCGGTCATGGCGTCGGACACGCCGATGCGGTAGTCCAGCCGGCGCAGGGCAAACGCGTTGATGCTGCCATAGGTCAGACGGGAGAAGGGGCGGCCCAGATAATCCAGCCGCCAGTCCGAGTGGACGGTGGTGACCACCGGCAGTCCCGTAGCGCGCCGCAGCAGGGCGCCCATCATGTTGCCCCGTGCCCCGTGGCAGTGGATGAGCTCATAGCCGCCCGTGCGGATCAGGCGTTTGAGGGCGGAATAAGTGCGCAGCAGATTGCGGCCGGGGAAGACTACGGTAGGGATGCCGAGCGCCCGTGCCTCCTGCGCGAAAGGGCCCTCCATAAAGCAGACCATGGTCACGTCGATGCACCGGGACAGGTTCTGAAGCAGGGAATGGACGTGGGTCTTGGCGCCGCCGCTGTCGCCGCCGGAAATCAGGTGGATGACCTTCATCAAGAGGACCTCCAAAAAAGACTTGTGAATCAATGGCCGGATATGGTACAATACCGGAGTACCCCTGTATTGTACCAAGTATTATGTCAATTTACAACCTCGGAGGATGCAAAAGATGATGGATGAAAAGGGCCGTCTGTTCGGCAAGATCAATATCGTGGACCTGCTGGTGATCCTGGTGATCATCGTGGCGGCGGTGGTGCTGGGCGTGAAGTTTTTGGGCGGGAACAACAGCGCCATCAATCCCAAGACGTATAAGGTTACGTATACCGTGCTGGTGGAGAATGTGGAGCCGGAAGTCTATGAGAATATCCAGGAGCATATCCCCTCCACGCTGATGGCCTCCGGCGAACTGCTCAACGGGCAGGTGACCGGCGTGACCGCCGTGGAGCATGAACAGCGCGCCCGGCTGAGCGATACCGGCAATGCGCTGGTGCTCCCCATCGGGGATGGCAAGCTGGATCTGACCTTCACCATCGAGTGCAATGTGGTCAACGTGATCACCACGGAGATCGGCACCCAGGAAGTGCGTATCGGCAAGACCCATATTGTCAAGACCGATAAGTTCGAGCTGGCCAACGGCACCATCCTGAGCTGCGTCTGGGAGGAAAACTGAACCTGCGGAAGAAAACGAGCGGGGCGGCGGTTTTACCGCCGCCCCAGTTTGGCTGTCTGGAGGAGATCGGATGCCCCAATGGTTTTGGACGGCGGACGGCGCCGTTTTGCTGTGGATCCAGGAGACGCTGCGCTGCGCCCTGCTGGACCCCATTCTGATCGGGTATACCCACATGGGAGACGTGGGGCTGTTATGGATCGCCCTGTCCCTGCTGCTGCTGGCGTTCCGGCCCACCCGAAAGGCGGGGATGCTCGGCCTGCTCGCTCTGCTGATCGGCATGCTCTGCACCAACGTGGTGCTGAAGCATCTGGTGGGCCGGGCGCGGCCCTGGCACACGGTGGCGGGGCTGGTCCCGCTGATCGCGGAGAACGATCCCAACTCCTTTCCTTCCGGCCATACCTGCGCAGCCTTTGCCGCCGCAGGCGCCTGGTGCCGCACGCTGCCCCGCCGGTGGATGAAGCGCGCCGCCGTGGCGCTGGCTGCGCTGATGGGCTTCTCCCGGCTGTATGTGGGGGTGCATTTCCCCAGCGACGTGCTGGCAGGCCTTTGCGTGGGGCTGCTGAGCAGCGCGCTGGCGTGGCTGCTGTGGCGCCGCTTTACCGCCTGGAGGGACTTGGAGCGGAAAAACTGACCATTCGGGGGGCGCGCCCCCATGCAACGGCATGGTCCGGTCTTATTTCTCGTACTCCGGGCACTGATACCGGGGCTTGCCCCGGCTGGCCGTTCCATACTCGATGGCCCTGGCCGGGCAGCCGCAGATGCAGGCCATGCAGTGGGTGCAGCGGCCGCCCCAGACGGGCGTCCCGTCCCGCAGCCGGAGGTTGCCCAGCGGGCAGGCGTTTTCACACTTGCCGCAGCGGATGCAGGCGTCGGAAACCGTGAAGGGCTTGGCCCTGACGATAAACCGGTAGAACGCGGCGTTGACAATGCCGGACTTCAGCTTGTCGGTCAAACCGGCCTTGACTGCGGGGAAGTCCCGCCCCGACCGGATGCAGCCGATACCGCGCTCCAGCGCGGGCTGGGCGGCGGCGATGATCTTGCGGGCCTCCGCCTCCTCCGGGGCGTCGAACAGGGCGATGTAGTTTTCCGGCATGACGACAGGGAGGGTTCCGCGATGGCGGAGCCCTTTTTTCCTGCAGAGTGCCTGGTTGTACCGCGCTGCATTGCCGATCTCGCTGCCGCAGGTCATGACGAAGTAAGCGTCCCGGCTGCCCGCAAAACTGCCGTTTTGGATCAGCCGGGCGAAAACCCGGGGCAGCTGCCAGCCGTAAGTCGGAGCCGCAAATACCCAGGGCTTCTCCGAAAACAGCTCCGCCGCGATGCCGTCCCGGATGAAGGGAACGGCGTCCAGCAGCGTATCCTCCAGTTGGTCCGCCAGCTGCTGGGCACAGTACCGGCTGTTGCCGGTGCCGGTAAAATAAACGATCAGATGGATCCCTCCTCAGATGACGATTCCCTCGCAGTGGCCACTCCCATGCTGGATGATCCGGGCCGTCCGCCCGGCGAAGGTCTGGAAGCGCACCTGGAATTTTTCATTGCCGTTGCAGACTTCTCGGGCCCTGTGTGCTTTTCCTCCCAAGCGTTCAATACCGCAAGCTGTTCGGGCGTGTGGAACCAGTGCTCGCCGCGCTCCATGACGGTCAGGCCGCAGCCGAACCGGCGGGCGAAGGCGTCCGCCGTATCCCGATCTGTCAGGGTGTCCCGCCCGGCATATAAGATCTCGGTAGCGGCGTTCCATTTCGTGATGGGGTGGGCCCGGACGTATTGCAGATACCGCCAGGAGAGCGTCTCGCCGAAATCAGTGGCGATCTCGCCCTCACGCTCCAGCCGCGTCTCGTCGACCAGGGCCAATCCCATCCGGTTCCGGATCAGCTGTTCCATGTCCAGCACCGGCGATACCAGCAGCGCCTGCTCCGGCGGCATGTCCGCCAGGGCCAGCAGGGAAAACCACGCGCCGATGCTGTTGGAGCGCAGGCTGATGTGGCCCCAGCGCCCGCGCAGGTACGCCATCACGCCCCGCAGTTCCGGGACGACCTGCCAGGGGACGAAGCCCGATTCCTCTTTCCGTGCGCCGTGTTCGGGCAGGTCAATGGCCAGCACCTGCGCGCCCTTGGGGCAGACGATCTCCCCGAAGGCCGCCCCCTCTTCCTTGCAGCCGCATTTGCCGTGGACGAACAGCCAGACCCGGTCGGACGGCTCGCCGTATAACACGGCGGAGATGCGGTCGAGCAGTAATACGTTCCGTTTCATGGCGCGGCCTCATGGAAGGATTCGCTTTAAACCGGCGACATCCAGTAAATTGACGGTTTGGAACTTTCCCTGATAAAACACCGCCCAGTTATTGAATACGCAGGGCAGCTCCTTTGCTTTTTGCAGCGTATCCACCTGAAGAAAGGATGCCGGGACCCCGTTCTCCTCACAATAGGTCTGGAGCCGCTCCACGCTTTGAACAACAAAGGGACACTGAAAATCATAGTAAACGGTCAGTTCCCTGGGCTCAATTTCCTGCCGCTTTGCGTTTGGGGCGAACTTCGGCATGGTCCCATCAAAGGAAAGCGCCAGCAGCGCATAGCCGTTTTCCGTGGTATCGGCCACCTCAAAGCCATATTTCTTCGCAAAAGTCTGGTCGGAGAGCCAGGCTTTTTGCTTGGCCGCTCCCAGCATGCAGACGCCGGATTTTCCCTGCGCCCTGGCATCCGCCAGGCAATACTCCATCAGCGCCGTTCCGTAGCCCTTTCCCTTTTGTTCGCCGTTCACCCACAGGCAGTACAGGTAGAGGTAATTGTCCCCGGTGACCGGGACCCAAGCCGTCTCCAGGGGTGCGTATTCCACGAACACCGCAGCCCTGGCGTTGAGCTTTCGAAAGACATGCCCCTCCCGCAGGCGCTCTGCAAGCCATTGCCGCTTGGCCTCCACACCCGGATGGGGCTTTTTGCTGCGGATGATACAGCACAAATGCTCACTTGCCAGGTTCTCCGGCGTCAAGTTGATAAAGTCCGCGCACATGTGATCGTTCTCCTCTCCACAGACGGGGGGTTCCCCGTTCTTCTGCTGTACAAAACACAATGCAGGAGGACCGTTTGCTTCCAAGGTCGGGTCAACCTGCTTCGGTTCGTTCCGGCCCGCGATGGCGGCAAAGCGGAAACGCACCAAGGCCATCCGTATCCCCAAACCGCTTCTTGCCGCGGCCCCTTTTTCCGGCCCCGCTACCGGGCTCCTCCCGATCCCCGTCCCCCGAACATCCGGAGTGATTTGCCAAGGGAAGAGGCGCATGGGGCTATAGGGTCAGCCGGTTCATTTCATCCTGCAGACGCGCCAGGAACTGTGCGGCAGGAGCGCCGTCCATCTGGGTATGGTGAAATTGAAAAGAGACGGGAAGCGTTGTGCTTAAAAATCGCTTGCGATATCTCCCCCAAAGCAGAAAAGGATTGTTGTAAAAACCTGTGTAGAGATTGACCATACCGTCTATTTCATAGCCGGCCAGTGCAGAAGTGCCGATCACCATCCAATCTTCCCCCAGACAATACGCTTCCCCGGTCGCGCAGACTGCTTGGGTCAGCCTGAGATAATCCAGGTTGAATTGCTCCAGGTGGTCGGAATAGGGAATGTCACAGGTGCTTAACTCGCCATCCCGCGTCGTAACGACGGTATTGACGGCGAGCTTGTCATACTGCATGAGCTTATCCCCGACCGGGAGAATATAAAATTCCTCCGTCTGCGCGGCCGCCTTGCCGATGCACCAGCACATGAGCATATGGAACTTACAGCCGCTTTTGCGGCTTACCCGGACAAGGCGCGTTACATCCAGAGTTTTGAACAGCGTCACCATCGGCATGGGCGCTTTCATCCATAGCTCGAACGCCGGAGCGCGTTTTGTCTGTTTCGGATCGATTTCTTTTGCCATTCCGTTTCCTCCGTCAATCAACACGGGCCAAGCCGTCCGGGACGGCGCCGCTTTTTTGCCATGCCCCGCATGCCGATAAAAAACGGCCTGCCGGCGTTTCCAATCTTGCGGGGATGGGCCTGTTTCCACTTTTTGAAACAGGCGTTAATCCTCGCAATCCCGTGACTTGCGCCGCCTCTTTGCCTGAACCAGCGTATAGCTCATGTCGATCAGGTTTTTGATCTCCTCGTTCGAAACCGTGCCGTTCAGCAGGATACTGACCCAGCTGCTCTTGTTCATGTGATACGCGGGCAGAAATCCCGCCTGCAGCCACAGAGAACCAACAAGCAGTGGGGCACATTTCACATTCAGTACCTCCGCGTTCCCCGTGCCGGCCAAACCCAGTTTGTCCCTGGGTACGTCCATCATCACGCCATACCATTTACCGCGGGGCTTCGCAGCACTGCATAGCGGGGATAACGGGCCCACGGATCGTCCGGAAGCGTCACTGCCGCTGCACCCATTCCAAGACCGCCTGTCGATCCATGAAGGAACCACTCCTTATCTTTTTTCCCACAGACCGCGCCGGTCCGGCGCCCACTGTTCCGCCCTGCACTCGATCACCAACTCCTCCAGCGACGAGAGGCTGGCCGCGATGAGGACGATGACCAACGTCCAGCGGGACCCGGTCAGCACCAGCGCAAAGGGGTACAGAGCCAGCAGAACGCCGGTACACTTGTTTCCCCAGGTGTGCAGAAAGCCAAAGCGCCCGAAGCGCAGCCGGGCGGCCAGCGCCGCGGCAAGACGGACCGCCGCGGCGACGCAGATCCACAATGTCAGCCAGGGATCCGGGGCGGCCAGGGGCCAAAGCCGCCATACCAGTACCGCCGTTACCGCCAGATCCGCCGCCGAATCCAGCCGCGCGCCGAACGCGGAGCAGGCATTCAGGCGCCTGGCGGCCAGGCCGTCCAGCACATCGGTCAGGCAGCAGAGCAGGTACAGCGCCAGAAACCGCGTTGAGACCTCGGCGGCCAGCAGCCCCAGGGCCAGCGGGAACCGTGCTGCGGTGAGCAGGCTGGGCAGACGGTTTCTCATGGAAGCTGCCCCAGCACGGCTGTGATATCCTTTAAAATCAGCGGCTGCATGCTGTCGCGGTAGCGGCTCAGGTCGGCGTGCTCAAGCGTCCGGCGGATGCGGGGGATCAGACGGGGCTGGGCCGCGGCGATTTCCGGCAGCGCCTGAATGCACTGCCGGGCGGTAATGGGCTTCTCGTCGGTGACGTGGCGGAAAAATTCGTCCATCAGAGCCTCAAAAGCCTCCGCGCTTGCCCACCGGGCATTGGCGGCGAGAAGGGAAATGGCGCGGTTGCGCACCAGAGAATTTTTGTGGCGGAGGAGCGCTGCGAAATCCGCCAGGTAGGGCGCCCAGCGGCTGCTTTCCCGGCTTTCCGCCGCGATCTGGTCTGCCCAGGCGCGGGCGTCTTTCACGTCCCTGCTGGTCAGACGGGCGATACAGTTGGATGGTTCCATACTGGCTCCCTCCTATTTCGCACGTGCGAAGTCATGTGCCTCCCGCAGCCAGCCCGTCTGCGCCCCGGGCGGCTGCGCCGCTTCCAATACGATGACGGGGCGGGCCCGGCGGTTGGGATAGGGCGCCGCAGCAGCAGCCGCCCGGGGCGAATCCGTCCGGCAGGAGAGACCGAAGAACAGCAGTTCGCCGGTTGCCGCCGGAATCGCTCCTTTGCTGCCAGTATACTACGCAAATCCTTGCAGGGAAAGACTTGTGTACCGGGCTGTGCGCAAATCCGAGACAAATCTTGCGTTTTGGCAGCGACAGGGTTATAATCACCTCGTGGTCCGGACCCGCGGTCCGGCCAACATCAACGGTTAGGAGATTGCTGTTTGAAACACAACGCCTTGGAGATTGTGGGCTGACCGGGAGGTTTGCCGGACACGATCTCACGAACCTCCCATCATTGCCATGCTACAATTTTGAGGAGGTAACCCCTATGAACCAAGATTACACCATCCGTTTGGAAACGAAAAACGACTACCGCGAAGCGGAACAGCTGACGCGCGAGGCCTTTTGGAACGTGTACCGCCCCGGATGTCTGGAGCATTATGTCCTGCACGTCCTCCGGGACGATCCCGCCTTTGTCCCGGAGCTGGATTTCGTGATGGAGCGGGACGGCAGGCTGATCGGCCATGTGATGTATCTGCGCTCCGAGATCCATGGGGACGACGGACGGGTCATCCCCATCATGACCTTCAGCCCCATCAGCATCGCGCCGGACTGCAAGGGGCAGGGCTACGGGACCCGTCTGCTCCGCTGCTCCATGGAGGCGGCCCGGAAGCTGGGAGCAGGCGCCCTCGCCATTACCGGCAACATCGGCTTTTACGGAAAATCCGGCTTTGTGGTGGCCTCGACCTGCGGCATCCACTATTTTGCGCAGCCGCGGGAGGCGGAGGTGCCCTACTTCCTGATCCGGGAGCTGGAGCCCGGCTTCCTGGACGGCGTCACCGGCGTATACCGTGACCCGGAGGGCTACTTTGTGGACGAGGCGGCCGCGGAGGCGTTCGACGCCCTGTTCCCGCCCAGGGAAAAGCGGAAGCTGCCGGGGCAATTGGTGTAGCGAACAAGGGAGCGGCCCATTCGGGCCGCTCCCTTGCCGTATGGCGCTCACGGTTTCTCTTTTACGGCGATCCAGATCTCGCAGGTATAGTCCGGGTTTTGGACGTCCGCCGAGGGATAGACCTCCAGCTCCACGCCGCTGCCGTACTCGTAATTGCTCTGGGGGAAGAACTCGGTGCAGATTTGCTGATAGGTCTTTTGGAACGCATCGGGCATCTTGCCCTTGCAGGTGAAAACCGCGTAGGTGTGCGCCGGGATCTCGATGACCTCCAGCCCCTCGTCCTTCACCTCGGCCCCGTTGTAGGGCGCGCCGATCCCGTAGGGGAATGCGGAATCGTCCATCTCGCCCGAGAAGCAGATGCCCATCAGGCCGCCGATCGGATGGAAATCGGCATACTTGCAGATGGCCTCTATGGTCCCGTTCCGGCCGCATTCGTTCCAGAATGCCGAAATGTCGGCGGTGGCCATGTCGCCCTGGGGCTTGAAGACCTGTTTTTTTCTGCAGATTACCGGAAACGCGTCCTTCGCCACAATTCTGTAATCCATCGTGTTGCCTCCTGTTAAAATCAATTTGACGGACAACCTGGAAAAGGATTTGACCGTTCCGCCCCGTCGCGCGTCGGTGGGGCTGATGCCGTGGAACCGGGCGAAGGCTCTGGAAAAACTCTCCGGGGTGTCGTAGCCGTACTTCATGGCGATGTCGATGACCTTTTCGTCCGTCTGCTGCAGCGCGCAGGCGGCCAACGTCAGACGCCGCATACGGATGTAGTCCCCCAGTGTAAAGCCGCAGAGCATCCCAAACATTCTCTGGAAATGAAAGGCTGAGGAGCAGGCCTGCTTTGCCGCCTGCTCATAGTCGATCGCTTCCGTCAAGTGGGCTTCGGTGTAGTCCAGCGCCCGCTGAATCCCGGTGATCCAGTCCATGGCAGATCCCTCCTCCGTCTGAATGGATTATCGCAGATTTCGGCAGCAAAAGCCTGACATTCTGTGCTTTGTGTTGTCAGGCCTCGGAACGTTTCACCGCCCGCAGTTCGATGTACCCTCTGCCGCCCCGGGGCTCCAGCTGGATACGGGGATTTTCGTCGTCCCAGCGGTAACCGATGAGGCCCGGGTCGTAGCGGTCCATGGCCTCCTGCACCGCCTGGATCGCCTCGCAGAAGTCCTCCTCCGCAAAGGGCTCTCCCTGGAACATCAGATAGGACGCGGCGGGCAGCCGGATGACGTCGAAGCCTTCGGGGACGGGGCCGTCGTAATCCTGCGCCACTTCCACGCCCTGCACGTAGGAGGAGGTGCCGGGCGTCTGGTAGGGCGGGCGCAGCCACAGGCACACCGGCTCGCCGCAGAGGGATTTTATGCTGGTGAGCACGCCCCACACGTCGCAGCCTACTTCTTCACAGTAGCCCATGTACTCCTCCGCCTTTACGCCCCGCTTGAGGATGACCTGACGCTCAGGCTTCTCCACCACTTGGATGAACACGTTTTTGATCCCGCTCATTTCACATCGCTCCTTATGCAAATATTCCCGGAATTTGACGCCGTAGGCGGTAAAAAGAGCGAGAGGGACCGGGCGCATGGCATATTCCTTGGGGTTGCAGCCGAACTCCCGCAGAAAGGCCCGCTGGTAGCCGTCCACGCTCTCGAAGCCGCAGTCATAGGCCGCGTCGATGATGCGGATGCGCTCGTCCCGCAGCCGCAGGGCGGACTTGGAAAGCCGCAGGCGGCGGATGTAATCGGCAGGGGAGCAGCCGGTGTGCTCCCGGAAGATGCGGCGGGCGTACCAGGGGGAGAACAGCGCCGCCCGGGACAGGCCGGCCAGGGTGATCTCCTCGGCCAGGTGGGCTTCAATGTAGTCCTGCATCCGCTGGACGGCCAGAATCGGTTCCTTCACGCGCTTCACCTGCTTTGACGTGCTGATCCGGATGCGCAGGCGGTCAGGCGAAAATCCTTGGCCCGACCGCGGGGGGCAGGGCTGCGGGGCCAAGGCCCTGCCTCCTCAGGGAAACGCATCCGTGTTTCACCTGAAATACGCATTGTGACAATGCCCGCATGCTCCCAAACGTCTCTGGCGCCCTGCGGCCAAAGCGTATTGCGCTTTGGTTCACAGGCATTATTATAACAAAGAGCAAAGGAATTTTCTCGACGTTTTTTGCTCCGTCAAAAGGCTCTGCTGGGTCCGGGCGTTTTTTCAAACGCGCCGAGACGGCGGAAACCGCATTGTTGTGGCGGAGGGGGCCGGCTTCCTCACGGCGGCGGCGGAACAGACCCATCGGTGCGCGGCCGTTGGGGCGTTCCAGCATATAGGCGCTGCCGTGCCGGCGGAGGTGCGGTTCTTTCAGGCCGGGAAAACAGCGCCGCTCCCAGCGGTGCAGAACAGGCGGAAACTTGCATGGTCCGTTGCATCGTTCCTCTCTGCGCAGACGTTGAAACGGAGATGACGCATGCCGCCGCTCCTTCTGCTGATGGGCCGGTTGGGCGATACCCCCGGTTGGTGATGCCTGCGGCTGCCCCGCCTTTTTTCTATTGTACCATAGGTTTAGGCGTCTGTGCGTACTTTTCCGGCAACTTTATGGCAGGATCTGTTTTGGTACTTCCTCTCCGACCCCTCCAACGCGTTGGAGGGGTCGGAGAGGCCGGGAGCCGAAGCCCCCGGCCCTTTCACTAGGTGGTCTTTTCAAATCGCTTGGCTTGCTTTGCCAGCCCCTCCCCTATAGGGGAGGGGCGGATGAGAGTCGGAAATTGTTTTTCTGCGGTCTGGTCCAATTGAGAATGATATCAGTGGCAACCGTGCACGATACTCAGGAATTAGGAATTTCAGAAACGATACCGTGGTTTGCAGAGGATACGCCATGAACGATAGTACCGTCTGTGCAAATGATATTGATCGTATCTGTGGTGCCTGCGGTAGCATTCAACACCCAGTTGCCAGTAACAGTAATATCCGTCCACTGCTCCATTGTCCCGCTGTAGTTGATGGTAGTCAGGTTTTTACAGTCGCGGAAAGCCATGCTGCCGATTTCGGTAATACCGGCGTGTAGGGTAATTTCAGTAATGCCGGTGTTTCTAAAGGCATTGTCGGAGATCACGGTAACGCCGGCGGGAACATTAATGGAGGTAATTCCTTCTGCCTCGTAGAAAGCGTTCGCAGCAATTTCCGTAACATTTTCAGGGATGACCACGGTGCCGGTCAGACCGGACTGCTGGAAAGCGCCCTCATCAATCTTCTGCAGATCAGCAGGCAGAGTGATGGAGTTCAGTGCCGTTGCCTTGCGGAATGTACGGTTGCCAATGCTGGTAATGCTGTCGGGCAGGGTGACGGAAGTGACCGTGGTGTTGCTGTCAAAAACGCGGTCTCCGATAGCGGTGACAGATTTACCATTAAATGTATCAGGGATAACCACAGCAGAAGCGTCACCGTTGTAGGAAATATAAGAAAGCGTATTTTCACCATCTTCAGCATACCAGACATCGTTCTCGGAATCATAGGTAGCGGCACCAGCAGTTAGAAGCGCTTTGACTTGATTGTCTGCTACGGCAACACCTGCAATTGTGCAGTTGGTGAAGTCAAGGTTTTTCGCTATTGAAGGATCTAGGACGAAACCGGCTTCAAAGTCACAACTATCAAAAGTGGTATCCTGATAAGGACGCAGGAAGGCGTAGCCGGCACCCTCACCGAAGGAGCAGTTGGTAAACTTCACTTCTGCAAACATATTGCTGTAGGAAGTCCAGCCATTGATGGTGGAGTTACTGACCAGCAGTTTATACTCGCTGACGGTGCTGCTGTCACCATGGATGGTATAAACAGGACCATCAATGGTCACATTGTCGATTACCAGGTCAGAGGACAGACCACCGGTCATAATGCCGCGGAAACCGCTGTCAATGGTCAGATTCTTGATTGTGCCGCCGGTAGTATAGACAGTGCAGTCCCATGTGTCGTCCAGACCTACAGCGGACAGCGTTTTGCCGTTGCCGTCCAAGATGCCGCCCCTAACGGCCAGCGCAGACTCGTTATTGCCATAGCCAGCCACAAGCTGGTCGGCAGGAACCGTGATATTATCGCTCAACACGACCGCTTTACCAGAAGCAGTGGCAGCCTGTATAGTGGTAATTTCATTGGACACGGTATTTGCCCAACTGCCGACAGCAGTCACAGTGCCGTTGTTGGCAGTCACGTGCACCTTGCCTATAAATGCGTTTTCGTTGCCATAGGGAGACTCGGTAGTCATGCTGTTGTAGTTCAGCGTGATGGTTGCGTCCTCTGCAACGGTAACGCCGACAGTTCTCTCACCAGCAGTATTTACGCCGAAGATGGCTCCAACGCCGCCCCAGGATTCAGCGTAGTCGGGGCTATCCTGATAGCTGACGGTGTTGGCGCCGGCAATCGTCACATTGGTAAGGGTGCCGGCTTCGGCGTTGCCGGCGATGATGCCCGCCTGTTCGCCGGCGGCGGTTACGTTTTCAAGCGTAAGGTTTTCCAGGGTGCCGGCGCCCAGATAACCGGCGAAGCCGCTTTTTGCCGTGGCGTCCATGCCGCAGGTCAGGTTGGAGACCTTGTGACCCTGGCCGTCAAAATTTGCCCAGTGCATAGCCATAGGTGTCCAGGTCTTACCGGACATGTCCACATTCTGAGCAAGCTTGAAATAGATGATATTGCCTTCACTGGGCGTCACGGAAGCGATAACATCTGCAATCGCCATCATGCCGTCGGCGTTGAATACAACATAGTTCTTGTTGTCAACCGTCTTGCAGGTCTGCTCTGCGCCCGCAAGGATCACCTTGTTTCCTTCCGCGGTGGGATGGATGGAATCCGTCTCATAGATATAGTTGCCCTGATCGCCGGCAGCACAGTCGGTAAAGGTGCTGTCCGTGATGGAAATGCTCGCCGCAGCCGCAACAGTTCCCAAGGCCACGCCGGGCTTTCCTGCATTATTAAAGGTACAATTGGTTACACGGATGGTGCCGTTGGCACCATTATCATCATGGATTTTCAAGCCACGGTTAGAGGGGAAGGAGCAGCGGTCAAAACTCACCGTACCGCCGTTGACCCATGCGGAATAATAGGCATCCTCAGCATTCTTAAAGGTGCAGCCCGTGAATGTGACCTCAGGAGCAGGGCCGGAAGCAACATTCTGAGTCACATGGAAGCCGTTTTCAAAGGTCACATTCTTAAAAGCGGCCTTGCCCTGCACTTTTCCGAACATCCAATACCAAGAGGTCGGGTTGTAAGTTACCGCATCGGTAACAGTCAGGTTCTTGATAGTCAAAGTTCCGTTGGTGACATAGAGAGGAGTGACGCCTTGGCCGATCAGATGGAGCTTGACATTATCGGTTTGGCCTTCGATAGTCAGATTGCCGTCAAACATAGCGGCACCGTCATGGGTGGAGCCGGTGGTATACTCGGCATCTTTCAGCAGAGTGATGGTATCGCCATCTTCTGCGTACTTGAGGGCCAGGTCAAGGGTCTGGTAGTAGACATTGCCGATCTTTGCCGCGGCCTCGGCGGGGAGGGTGGTAGTCCAGACAAAGAATTCCGTGCTATCACTGCTTCTGATATAGTTATACTGATAATAGCTGTCGGGGGCATCCACGACGTCCCAGTCCAGCAGCTCGCTCCAGATTTGGTTAGCCTCGCTCAGGGTGCCGCTGGTCAGGGTGAACTTTGCGCCGCTCTTGTCCACATTGACCGCGCCCCAAGAGTTGCCGCTGGTGTTCAGGTTGGTGGCGGTCACTGTGGAGGCGTTGACGACCAGACCAGCGTTCTTGCTGTTCTGAAGCGTCACATTGCTCAGGGTCACGCCCGTGGCCTGATAGACGTTCAAGCCGCAGGCCTGACTGCTGCTGTTCAGGGTCACATTGGACAGCGCCACATTGTTGGAACTGATATGAACCAGATTCTTGTAGCCGTTCTCGCCGCTCCAAGATGTATTGTTTGCGGAAATGGTCTTTCCGTTGCCGTTGATGGTCAGGGGTTTGTCGATGCTGAGCTGTGCGGTCAGCTGAATGTTATCCAGCAGAACGATGGCGTCGTTGGTACTGGCGGCATTTACAGCGGCTTGCAGCGTCTCGTAGCCGGTAGAGCCAATCGACGCGACATAGGTCTTGCCGGAATCGGCAGGCGCTACATAGGAATAGCCGCAGACGGTGCAGGTATACTTCGTGCCGCCCTCGACAGCAGTGCCCGCATCATAGGTACAGGCTTCGTCATCACAAATATAGTGGCCGCAATCGTTGAAACGGACACACTTGATATCGTGAGTTCCGTTGCCGTTGCTGATCGGCTTGTCTTCCTTGTGGCCCAGAGCCGGAATGGCCTCTGTGTAACTGTCGCCGCAGGAGCAGGTATACGTTTTCACGCCCTCTGTGGTACAGGTGGGCTGGGTGGTTACCGTCCCGATATAACTGTGCCTGTGGCTGGAGCCGCCGGAGGAACCGCCGCCGCTGTTGCCGGACCAATGGGCGTACAGAGTCAGGTCCGCGATAATCGCATCATCAAAATCAAACTTCGTGCCGCCGGTCGTTTTGGTGTACCAGCCGTCAAAGTCATAGCCGCTGCGGGTCGGATTCTTAGGCCTCTCAACAGTCTCGCCAGCATCGACCTTCACAGTCTCGTAAGTACCCTTGCTGCCATAGTTATACTTGAAGGTAACAGTGAACTCGCCTTCCGTCTCAATACCGCCCAGGACCTCTTCGCAGAAACGATACAGGATCACCGCGACCTGTGCGCGGGTGGCGCTGCCCTGTGGAGAAAGGGTGGCGCCGCTGGTACCGTTCACCAGGCCGGAATGATTGGCCCACTGCATGGCGATACGGGCATAGCTGCTGATGCTGGATGCGTCTGAGTAGCCGGACAGGTCGGCGGCTCCGCTCACATCATACTCCTTATACGCGGC
>NZ_JALFGV010000115.1:0-9495 GCF_022777125.1 Lawsonibacter sp. | reverse complement strand
CGGCACACCCCGTGCGGGAGCGCGCGGCGGGCCGCTCCGGCGGGAGGGTGGGGGGCCACGCTGGGGGGGCCGGGGGTACCTTTTGGAACGCCGGGCCCCCGCACAATCCCCCCAAGAGTCCCCCTGCCGGTCAGTCCACCGGCGGAAGGCGCCGGTCCTCCTGCTGTACCGGTTCCGTTGGCTTTACGTTGGAGGCCAGGGAAATGGCGCTCCGGCCGAACTTTCCGCGGATACCGTCCATGGCCCGCTCCAGACGCTCCAGCTTGTCCCGGCGGGGCGCGGCCCCGGCGGCGAACAGATTGAGCTGCTCGGCGGCCAGCCCCTCCTCCACCAGGTTCTGGGCCGTGACCGTCAGGGCGCGGACAGGCGCCCTGGGGCTCCAGGCCGCATGCATCAGTTCCATACACGCCTGTGCGATATCCCGGGATACGTAGGTCGGGGCCTCCAGCCGCTTCTGCCGGCAGATGTCCTTGAAATTGGGATCCCGGATGACGATCTGTACGGTGGTGCATTTCAGGCCGCAGCTCCGCAGCCGGGCGGCCACCTCATCGGAGAGCTCCGCCACACCGGAGTGCAGCTGCGCCCAGCCCACCAGATTACGGGAAAAGGTGAGCCCGTTGCCCACGGACTTGGGCCCCGGCAGGTCCCGCGCGGGGATCACCGGGGCGCGCTCGGCGCCGGTGGCGTAATCGTGAAGGGTATATCCCTGCTTGCCCAGAAGGTCCCCAAGGGCCTCCCGGTCGAACCGGGCCAGATCCCCGATGGTACGCACGCCGTACCCTTCCAGCGTCCGCCGGGCGGACTGACCCACAAAGAGCAGGTCGCTCACCGGCAGAGGCCACAGCAGGTCCCTGAAATTTTCCCGCGTGACGACGGTGGTGGCGTCCGGCTTTTTGTAATCGCTGCCCATTTTGGCAAAGACCTTGTTGAACGACACCCCCACCGATACGGTCAGCTCCAGCTCCTCCCGAACCGCACGCCGGATCTCGTCGGCCAGGGCCCGGCCGTCCCCGCCGAACAGATGCAGAGAGCCGGTCACGTCCAGCCAGCTCTCGTCGATGGAGAAGGGCTCCACCAGATCGGTATAGCGCTCATAGATGGCGTTGACCTGTTTGGAATAGTCCCGGTACTTCCAATGATGGGCGCGCAGCAGCGCCAGGTCCGGGCATTTCCTGCGGGCCTGCCAGATGGTCTCGGCGGTCTTCACGCCGAACGCCTTGGCGCGTTCGTTCTTGGCCAGAATGATCCCGTGGCGGGATTCCGGGTCCCCGCATACCGCGACCGGGGCCGCCCGCAGCTCCGGATGCTCCAGCAGCTCCACCGAGGCGTAAAAGCTGTTCAGATCGCAGTGTAAAATGGTACGTTCCACGCTATCACCCCCGATACCGCTATCCTACTATGGATCGAGCGAAAAGTCAAACAATTGTTCTATTTCCTCGAGCTGAGCAAGCAGATCCCGCTCCCCGTCGTAGTCCAGATAGACCACCCTGCCATCCCGGGCCAGGAAGAGACGCTGGCCGGGGAAATCGTTGTCCACGGCCAGTACCGCCCGGTCAAAGCCGGGCAGTTCCAGCTGGGTGACGCGATATTCCTCCGGAAAATAGTTGTGCTGCGTATAGCGGCAGACCAGCTCGTCCAGCAGGGGAGCGGTCAGGCAGGGGAAGGAGAGGCGGTACCAGCGCAGATCCAGTCCACAGGCGTGCGACCCGTCGGGCTCCGACATGCGCTGGTATACCTCATATTGTTCCGGAGCCAGCAAAGACCAGGAGAAACGGATGTAGTTATTGTAGTCTGTCCCATCCTGGAGCGCGATAACGACCGGCTCCAGGGCGTCGTTTCCCTCCAGGGCCGGAAGCGAAAGCAGGGGAAAGGGCCGCTCCTGTCCGGCGATCCCGCCCTCCCAGCGCAGCGCGGCGTAGGCCCACAGGCTGGCAAAGGACAGCGCCAGCAGCACCAGAGAGCAGAGCAGCGTGACGGCCGTGATCCGCGCCCCCCGCCGCCAGCTTCCCTTACGGCGGAGGGCGGCGCCCTGCCGAAGCCGCCGCTTGAAGCGGAAGAATCCGGCAAAGGCCCGGACGGTGAGGCTCAGGGAGAGAAGCTCCATGACCACGGGCAGCAGATTCCCGGCCAGGGGGCTTTCGATCAAGCTGAGTACGGGCCAATCAAAAAAGCAGTACGGCAGGACTACCGCGGCCAGAAAAAGCAGGGTAACGGCCAGCAGCATGGCGCAGTACCGGAGCATGGAGCGGGCGGCCTGATCCAGGCCATAGCTGCGTACCACCGGGTCGGTGTGCAGCTCCGGCGCGTCCGGGTCGGCGGCGGCATAAAGGACGAACCACTTCCCCGCCCGGCCCAGACAGGCCCAGCCCTGCTGGCGCAGATAGATCTGGCTCTCCGCGGTATGGAAGCTTCCGGCCGGTTCCATCCGGTAGCGGACCGGGGCGGGCGCACCGCGGCGGAAGGTGATGTATACCGGCCCGGCATGGTCGTAGAACAGCCCCCGCAGGGCCATGTCCTCCAGCCAGTCTTCAAACCGATCCAGATCGGCATAGTCGATCAGCGGCAGTCTGCGTACCGTGTCCTTCATAGAGCGCCCTCCTCTTCTGCGTCTGCGATGCAGGCGCGCAGCCGCGCCAACTCCTCCTCATAGCGCCGCCGGCCTGCCTCCGTCAGCTGATAGGTGCGTTTGCGGCCCTCCACCGCGGTTTCCTGGAGAAAGCCCTCCTCCTCAAATTTTGCCAGAATGGTGTATAGGGTCCCCGGGCCCAGATGCACCCGGTCCCGGGTGCGCAGGCGCACCCATTCCGCGATCTCTGTGCCGCACCGCGCCTGGCGCAGAAAGGACATGAGCACGTAGAACATACTCTCCGTCAGGTTTTCCAGCGCTTTTTTCCCCATGAGGCCCCTCCAATATCGAGATACGATATCGCTTAACGATATTGTAATGGCGGGACGCGGTCTTGTCAAGGGGAACTTCCGGCCGGCTCTGCTCCGGCGCCGGAGCAGAGCCGGAAACCGACAAAGCGCCCCCGACCGGCGGCCGGGGGCGCTCAAGCGTGTCAATCAAGCGGAAGGGCAGCGTTCCAAAAAGCGGCGGGGGCCGCTGACGGCCGGAATGCCTCTGATTCAGGTTTCGCTGCTCAGATGCTTCTTGCCGGCCCAGATCTGGGCCTCGCCGTGGATGATGTAGCGGGAGACCACCTTGTACACCAGGAAGGTCACGATGGAGTTGGCGCCCGCCTTGATGAGGTTGAAGGGGGCGATGGCGGGGAAGAGCAGGGTGTCCACATAGGCGCGGTTGGCGGCTACGGCGGCGGAGTCCGCGAGGTCCGGGGTGATGAACAAGGGGGTGAGGAAGTGGTTGAACACCAGCATGGCGCCGGTCATGGCCAAGGTGCCGCACGCCAGGGCCAGCACCGCGCCCCGGCGCGTGTGACGGAATTTATAGATGCACCCGGCCGCCAGCACCAGCGTGGAGGTGGCAAAGATATGCATGGCGATCCCCATCACGCCGCTCTGAGCGCTGACGGTGAAGCCCTGGATCAGGCTGGCCACTACGGTAAGGGCGATACCGGCCAGAGGGCCGTAGGCAAAGGTACCGATGAGGATGGGGATATCGGCGGGATCATACTCCAGGAACGGGACCACGGCAAAAATGGGGAAGTGGATCAGCCAGACCAGAACGATGGACAGGGCCACCAGCATGGCCATGACGGCCAGCTTTTTGATGCGTGCAGAGCGCTCCTTCATAAATGCGGCCTCCTTCGGATCAGACTTTCCCGTGCAGCAGGGGAGAGAGGGGCTTATAGATCAGCAGGCAGAGGGCCACATCCAAAAGGCCCTTGAGCAGGGTGAAGGGGGCGTTGAAGGTGACCAGACACTCCAGCAGGCCGTTGGCGGAGGGCCGGATGGCCCGGTACAGCTCCAGAATGGCGTCGATGGGCATGAAGTTGGTGTAGATGGGGTAAGTGATGTAGTAATTCAGAGGAATGGACAAAAGCCCCATGACGACGGCCCCTACGATGGCCCCCAGCAGGGCGCCCTTTCGGGATTTCAGCTTTTGATAGACCAGGCCGGCCGGGAGGATAAAGCAGGCGCCCAGCAGGAAATTGCACAGTTCTCCGGCGCCGCCGGTGGTGGTGATGAGCAGATGAAGCAGG
This sequence comes from Lawsonibacter sp., assembly GCF_022777125.1. Lineage (NCBI taxonomy): Bacteria > Bacillati > Bacillota > Clostridia > Eubacteriales > Oscillospiraceae > Lawsonibacter > Lawsonibacter sp. The sequence goes on along the minus strand of NZ_JALFGV010000115.1, from coordinate 5,335 downwards.
TTCTTGACCAGACAGACCACCACGCCGTAGACCGGCCCAAGAGCAAAGGCGGCCAGAAGGGCGGGCAGCTCGGACACATCCATCTTAACGAAGGACGGCATAAAGGGCACCGCGAAGTCCAGGAACATCAGTACGAAAGCGATGGCGGAGAGCATGGCGGTGACAGTGAGGGCGCGCACGCGGGTGCGCCGGCCGGTGCGGATGCTGCCGGCGGTCGTGGTGTTGGGATCGGACATAAAAAACACTCCTTTTTTCGATGGTAACTCCTGAAAGCTTCCTGACCTTCAGGTGTTAAAATCGAAACTAGGAGGTGCGTAATTTCAACACATCTTCTTTCATCCAGACTTCGCGCCTGCGTATGCGCGTCACTGTCGGTCCCGGAGTCACACCGGGTCTGCCGTTTCCGGCTCGCGGACTGTACCGCCGATCGGGATTTTCACCCTGCCCTGAAGACATTCGATTCAGTTGTTCCGCTTTTATTATAACGCCTTCTGGCCAAAATGCAACCCCCAAAAGAGAAAAAACAAATGTTCGATAAAATGTTGACTTCGCGGCCGGGATATAATAAAATGAAACCAACAAAAGCGGATGGAGGAGCAGGGAATGGACAGAGCGCGTACCTGCTGTTTTACCGGGCACCGCCCGGAAAAGCTGCCCTGGCGGAACAACGAGGCGGACCCGCGCTGTATCGCGCTGAAAGAGCGGCTGGACAAGGCGCTGGAGGCGGCCTATCACAAGGGGATGCGCCATTTTCTGTGCGGTATGGCCCAGGGGGCGGATTTTTATTTCTGCGAGGCCGCCCTGGCCCTGCGGGCGCGGCGCGGCGGCGTAAGCGTGGAGGCGGTGATCCCCTGCGAGGAGCAGGCCGCCCGCTGGGGGGAGCGGGACCGGCAGCGGTATTTCTCCCTGGTGGAGCGCTGCGACGGAGAAACCATGGTCCAGCGGCAGTATGACCGGGGCTGCATGCTCCGCCGCAACCGGTACATGGTGGATCACTCCGCGCTGCTCATCGCCGTCTACGACGGCATGCTGGGCGGCACCATGTATACCCTGTCTTATGCCATGAAGCAGGGGCTGGAGATCGTTACGCTGGAGATCGGGGGCTAGGGCGGGCGCGCGCGGTGCGCCCGCCCTGTTTTTGCAAAAGCGGAAACAGGACTTGACAAGGAACTTCTGCAATTGTAGAATAGAACTATAACTTCTGCAAATGCAAAAGGAGCGTGCCTGGGATGAAGGAGAACCGCCGTCTGCCGGAGTCGGAACTGGACATTATGCTGGTGGTGTGGAACGCCGGGGGAGGGGTGAGCGCCCCTGCCATTCTGGAGGGGCTGGAGCGCCCCCTCACCGCCAGCGCTCTGCACAGCTACCTCAAGCGGCTGGAGGAGAAGGGCTTTCTGGCCTGTGAAAAGACGGGAAAGGTCAATTCTTACCGCCCGCTGGTCTCCCGGAGGGAGTATGAGCGGCGGGAGGGCATGAGTGTGCTGTCCAAGCTGTACGCCGGCTCCCTCAAGCGCTTTGCCGCCGCGCTTTATGACGGCGGGGCCTTATCGCCCGGAGATGTGGAGGAGCTGAAGGACTATCTGGATCATTTGAAGGAGGAATGAGCATGGAGGCTCTGTTTCTGCGGGTGGCCGTCCTGTCCCTGACCGGTTCGGCCGTATTGCTGCCCCTGCTGCTGCTCTCTGGCCGTATCCATCACCGTTACGCGGCCAAAACCTGCTACTTCCTCTGGCTGCTGCTGGCCCTGCGGCTGCTTTTGCCCTTCCAGTTCCCGCTGCCCCAGCCCGCCGTGACGGTGGAGACGCCCGTGTATCCGGTGAGCCTGCCCGCCTCCGCCGTGACGGCGGACACCCATATGACGGGACCCGGGGCGGGCGGGAGCGCCGGTAACCCGGCGGCTCCGGAGCCCGTCCCGCAGGAGAGGAGCACGGTCCGGCAGGTCTCCCTGACAGCGCTCGGCGCCTGGGTCTGGGCGGCGGGCACGGCGGGGTTCCTGCTCTGGCAGGCCGTCTCCTATGCGGTTGCCCGCCGCAGCCTGCTCCGCCGGTCGCTGGAGGCCGGCGGAGCGGCGGAGTCCCTGCTGGAGTCCCTGCGGGCGGAGCTGGGCGTAACGGGCCGGGCGGCTCTGCGCCGGGCGCCCGGGCTGCCCACCCCCATGATGCTGGGCTTGGTGCGGCCGGTGATCCTGCTGCCCGGCCGGGAGATGGAGCCGGAGCAGCTGGACGTGGTACTGCGGCACGAGCTGGTGCATCTGCGCCGGCGGGACGTGGCGTATAAGGCCCTGCTGCTGCTGACCAACGCCGTGCACTGGTTCAATCCCCTGGTGTGGTGGATGGTGCGGGAGGCGTCCCGCAATCTGGAGCTGTGCTGCGACGACGAGGTGGTACGCGCCAAAGACGCCGGCTTCCGCCGCCGCTATGGCGAGATATTGCTCCATACCGCCGCCGGGTGCCGGGCTCCGGCCCTGTCCACCTATTTCGGCGGCGGCAAGAAACTGCTCAAGGGGCGGCTGGCCAACTTGTTCCAGAAAAAGAAAAACAGCGCGGCGGCGGTGTGCGTCGTCCTGGCGCTCGCCCTGCCGGCGGGCTCGCTGGTGGCCTGCGAGAGCGCGGCGCCGCTGAACGCATTTGAAGCCGTGCAGGCATTGGAGGACAGCATCGCCTTTGAAAACGGAGCAATGAGCTTTACCATTCCAAAGGGCTACGCCAAGGCGGAGCAGTGGAACATCCATATCGCGGGCCGGGCGGAGACGGAACAGCTGGGCGGCATGAGCCTGCATTATTTCGAAGGCGAGCCATGGCAGGCGGGGAAGCGCTATACCCTGGACATCGCGCCCGAACAGTGGGCGGACCTCACCGAGCTGACCCTGGAAGCCTATCTGCCCGACCCGGAAGCACGGAACGGCGTACGGGAGGGCCGTGTCGATCTCCTGAGTATTGTCCGGGGGGCCTCCAGCCTCTACGTGAACGACACCTACGGCTTTACGCTTCAGCTTCCCGAGGACTGGGCGGGGAACTATACCGTGACGGAGTCTGAAGGCATGCTTACGTTCTGCCAGCGGCATCATGGCTTCCATTCCGGCGAATTCTTTTCCCTGCTGATCGACGATGCGCAGGAATTCCGCGCCCGCTATCCGGGGATGAGTGATGAGGAGATCATGAACGGCTGGCCCGGGCAGATGCTCATTCTGGGGGAGGGCGGCGGAAGGATCTTTTTCCTTAGCTTTGCTTCCGATGGGAATGTGGACCTGAATCATGAGTCCGTCAAGTCCGAGTATGAAGCTATGGACGCACAGGCCCGCGCCCTGACGGCCGATGCGTTTACCTACACCGGCGCCGCCGTGCGGCGGGGCGCAGTCTACACCAACAGCACCTACGGCTTTACCGTCCGCTTTCCGGACGGCTGGGCGGGCAGGGTGGAGGTGGCGGAGGACGACGGGGCCGACCTGATGACGATTTACCAGAGCTCCGCCCGCCGGGCAGACGACCCGACTGCGGGCGTGCTGGCAAATCTGTGCGTGGTCACCCGGGCGGTATTTGACGAACTGTACGGTGACAAGGATCTGGACGGGATGTATGAAACCGGCGGCCCCCGGATTACAGTGCTTGGGGAGGCGGGCGGCCGGCTGGTCTATCTCCATGTGGACCCGCTGCCGGAGGAGCGCTCCGGCCTGGACCCGGACTATGTGCGCCTGCACGATGAGGCGGAAGCCATCACCGCCGACGCGTTTGCCCTGGCTGGCGCACAGAACGCAGTCTATACCAACAGCGGCTGCGGCTTTTCGATCCGGCTGCCGGAATGCTGGGGAGTCTATGGCGCGGTGGGGGAGGACCCCGACACGGGGGCGGTCCTTTTTTACAGCGCGGCGCTGGGCATGGATCAGGGTACCGTCGCCAGCCTTTTGGTAGAGGAAGCGCCGCTGGAGGAATACCCCGCCCGCGTACACTACCTTGGAGGCCGGGATGGCTGCCACGTCTACCTCTCCTTCTATCAGACCGTGCCCCGTAATCTCATGGAGGGCAGCGCCGAGGACAAGGCGTGGTTTGAGATGCTCTATGACGCGCTGGAGAATCTGCCGGGCAGCGCGCTGACCTTCTCCCACGATGCGGACCCGGCGGCCTCTTCCGGAATCGAGCTGCGCTACACAAGCGCGCTCTACGGCTTTACGCTGGATCAGCCGCCGGAGTGGGCGAACCGGGTGGAGGTGCAGGAGTTCCTGGGCCTGCCCGTCTTCCGGATGAAGGACGCGGGCGAATGGGGCGGCGTGCTGCTCACGCTCGCCTGGATGGAGAGCGCAGACTATGATGAGGATACTGCGCCCGTGCCCATGTACTTCCTGGCGGAGCAGGACGGGATCACCCTGTATGCCTATCCCGCCACCGACGTGCAGTTTGACCCGGAGCGGGACCAGGAGCGCTACCGGGCGCTGAAGGAGGGCATTCCGGCGCTGCTGGACAGCTTTGCAAAGCAGGACGGCGTGACCTGGCCCCGCCTGGCGGGCTACGGAGTTCTTACCGGCGCGGACGAGGGCGGGGTGACGCTGAATCTGGTGGAGCAGAAGAGCTGGTTTGAATTCACAGACCCGGAACAGGACGACACCCGGATGAGCGTCGCTCCGGACGCGGCGGTGGGCGTGATCGGGGCGGACGGGTCTGTCGGCGGCGCACAGATTTCCTATGCCGAATTTCTGTCCGGCCGGGCGGATTATCTGGGCGCGGTCTTTCAAATTTACACGGTGGACGGCGTCGTTGTGGGCCTGAACCAGCAGGGGGAGGCCGTGCTGCGGAGTGAAAATGGAATATGACTATGAATATTATGTGGTATAGTGGTCAAAATAGCAAAAGGGCTTGCCGGAACCGGAACTGCTTTTAAACAAACTGCCGTTTCTGTCTGGAGTTTGGACAGGATTCGCGTTTTGTCTATTTCCCTTTTCTGAAATCGGCGTTATAGTATCGACGAACGGATGGTATTGTTATGCCATGAAAGGGGAAGAAAACGTTATGAAGATTCCTGATAGTATCAAGCGTTACGGTCTGACCAAGGTATTCGATTATCTGGACAAGGATCCCATGAACAACATGAACAAGGTGATGGATCTGGTCAATAAGTTTGCCGGAGACACCCTGGCGCCCCAGCGCGCGATGTTCGACAAGGTCATCAGCGATCCCGAGTCCTGTTGGTATCAGCTCATCGAGAAGGTCTGGACCCAGACCGATCCCGACGTGCTGAAGACGATCTTCACCAACTTCTTTATCAACGCCAACCTGGTGGGCTGGCCCAAGCAGGAGGAGCTGCGCAAGAAATACAACTGCAATATTCCCTGGGCCATCCTGCT
>NZ_JALFGV010000138.1:0-11819 GCF_022777125.1 Lawsonibacter sp. | reverse complement strand
CAGAGCCTCGATGGCTGCCGTCAAGGGCGCCAGCAGCCCCAGGTTATAGGCGTTTTTCATCAGGGAGCGGCCCATCAGAAATTCCAGGGAGAGGTAGTGCACCTGGCGCAGATGCTCGGTGGATACCCTGTCCTCGGTCGCCAGCTGCCGCTCGTTGATGATGTCCCGCAGCACCAGGGCGCAGGCCTTGAACATATGCAGGCTGGTGGCCTCTTCCACATCCCGGCCGAAATTGCGGCGCAGCTTGCCGGTGATGAGGTTCATCAATTCTTTCTTGCTGTACGTATGCAATGCAGACATCTCCTTAACAATTAAGGAATTGGATGGAAGCAGACACAGTTCGCTCCGCAGGCGGGCCTAACCCCACCTGCGGAGCGGTCATTTTATCACAGTGTTAATTTTTTGTCAAGCGGGGCTCATTTGCCGGTCAGCCAGCCGTAGATCTCAAGATAATCCCCGGCGGAGCGGCCCCAGGAGAAGTCGGTCGTCATGGCGTTTTTCATCAGGCCTTTCCAGGCCTTTTTGTCCGTGTGGTACAGCCCCACGGCCGCGCCCAGCACGCCGGTCATCTCCTGAACGTTGATGTTGGCGAAGGAGAAGCCGTTGCCCTCCCCGGTGAACTGGTTGTAGGGAACGACGGAATCCTTCAGGCCGCCGGTCTCCCGCACCACGGGGATGGTGCCGTAGCGCATGGCGATCATCTGAGAAAGGCCGCAGGGCTCCGAGATGGAGGGCATCAGAAACAGGTCTGCGCCGCCGTAAATGGCGGTGGACAGATTGGGGGAGTACATCATATGGGCGGCAAACCGGCCGGGATACTGGGCCTGCGCCTGGCGGAAGGACTCCTCGTAGTTCCAATCCCCGGTACCCAGCACGATCATCTGCACGTCCATGGCCATGATGTCATGGATGGCGGCGGTGACCAGATCGAAGCCCTTATGCTTGACCAGACGGGAGATACAGGCGACGATGGGGGTATCGGGCGCCTCCCGCAGGCCGGACATCTGCTGAAGGGCGGCCTTGCAGTTTTTCTTGCCCTGCATCTGCCGGGCGGAAAAGAACTTGGTCAGCCCCTTGTCCCGCCAGGGGTCGTACCCTTCGGTGTCGATACCGTTGAGGATGCCCCGCAGCTTGTGGCGGTTATTGGCCAGCACCCCTGCCAGGCCGTGGGCGTAGAAGTCGTACTGGAGTTCCTCGGCATAGGTGGGGGAGACGGTGGTGACATAGTCGGCGGCGTAGATGGCCCCCTTCATCAGATTCACATCCCCGTGATACTCCAGCATATGCTCGTTGAAATATCCGGCGTTCAGGCCGAACAGGTCCTGAAGGGTCTGGCTGCCATAGCGGCCCTGGTACTCGATGTTGTGGATGGTAAACACGCTTTTGGTGTCGTAGAGCTGGGGAATGCGGTGGCGCTCCTCCAGCAGGTAGATGGGCACCAGCGCCGTCTCCCAGTCGTTGCAGTGGAGCACGTCGGGATGCCAATCCAAATGTCCGACGCTCTCCACGACGGCCCGGGAAAAGTAGGCGAAACGCTCGCCGTCGTCATAGTGGCCGTAGATGCTGGAGCGCTTGAAGTAGTATTCGTTGTCCACAAACCAGTAGGTGACGCCGTCCCGCTTCAATTCAAAGACGCCGCAGTAGGGGGTGCGCCAGGCCAGGGTGATGTGGAAACACTGCAGGAAGGTCATCTGGCTGCGCCAGTCCTCCCCGATGCCCTCGTAGAGGGGGAGGATGACCCGCACGTCATGGCCCTCCTTGGCCAGCGCCTTGGGCAGGGATCCGGCCACGTCGGCCAGCCCGCCGGTCTTGATAAAGGGCGCGCATTCAGAGGTGGCAAACAGAATGTTCATAGCTTACTCCTTCAAAGAAAGATGGAACGGGAGCGGCGGGGCGCCGCAGCGCATGGGGCGAAATCCGCACGCGGCGTTTAGACGATCTCGTTCTTCGCGATAGCCAGCGGATAGGTGCTGTGGCCCATCAGCATGCGGCCTGGATTTACCCGTACATTCTTGTCGGTAATGGCGTATTTCAGCACCGCGCCGGCCTGGATGGCCGTGCCCTGGAAGAGCACGCAGCCGGAGACCCTGGCCCCCTTTTCCACCCGCACGCCCCGGAACAGGATGGAATTTTCCACCTCGCCCTCAATGATGCAGCCGTCGGCCACCAGGGAGTTGACCGCATGAGCGCCTGGGCCGTAATAGGTGGAGGGATTGGACTGGTCCTTGGTCTTCACCGGGCGCTCCGGCACGAAGAGCTGGCGGCGGACCTGGGGATCGAGCAGCTCCATGCTGCGGGCAAAATACCCCGCCACCGACTGGAGCCGGGCAGCGTAGCCGTCAAAGACGTAGGGGAAGATCTTCAGAGCGTCCACCATGGGCTGGAGCACGCCGGTGCTGAAGGAGGGGATGTTATGGGCCGCGCAGTGATCCACCAGCGAGAGCAGCAGAGACTTGGAGAGGATGTAGACCTCCAGGGATTCGCAGCCCTGGGGAAGGGCGGGATGGACGGCCACGTCGCTCACCCGGCCGCTGGCGCCGATGGTGAAGTAATCGCAGCACTTGGGGTCGCCCTTGGGCTGGCGGGTGCATACGGCGGTGATGTCGGCGCCGCATTTCAGATGCTGCTCAAAGATGTCGGTGATGGGCAGGTTGACCGCCAGGTCGCCCCCGGCCAGGACCACATAATCCTGGCGGATGTTTTGAAGGTAGGAGCGCACGCCTGCCAGCGCGTCCATCCTGCCCCGGTAGATCCCCTCCCGTTTGTTGGCATAGCCGAAGGGGGGGAGGATGCGCAGGCCGCCGTGTTTGCGGGAGAGGTCCCAATCCTTGCCGGAGCCCACATGGTCCAGCAGGGACTGATAATTGGTGTGTACGATCAGGCCCACGTCGTCGATGCCCGCATTGACCAGATTGGAGAGCATAAAATCGATGATGCGGTACCGGCCGCCGTAGGGGATGGAGCAGGTGTTGCGGTGCTGGGTCAGCTCCCGCAGGTCGGGATTGGAGAGATAGGCGAAGATGATGCCGTGCAGCTGGTTCATCATTTCGCGCCGCCCCCTTTCACATTCCGGGTGATCATGGCCTTGGGGGGCACCACGGCCCCTTCCCCCACCCGGAGGTTCTGGGCCACCACGGCTACTCCCCAGCTGTCGCTGCCGTCGGGGGAGGCGCCCACGTGGGCATTTTCACAGATGGCCGCGTTCTCCGCGAGGATGGCATACTCCACCACGGCGCCCGCCTTGACGATGGTGCCCGGCATGAGGATGGAGTAGCGCACCACGGCGCCCTTCTCCACGATGACCGAGTGGAAGAGCACGGAGTTTTCCACCCGGCCGTATACCTCGCAGCCGCCGGTGACCATGGAATGCTCCGCTACGGCATGCTCCCCCATAAAGTGGGGAGGCTTGGTGGGGGTCCGGGCGTAAATGGGCCACTCCTGGTCGTACAGGTCGATGCTGGTTTCCGTGGAGAGCATATCCATATTGGCGTCCCACAGGGAGTCGATGGTGCCCACGTCCTTCCAGTAGCCTGAGAAGCGGTAGACCGTCATCGCTTCCCCGGCGCCCAGCATGGCGGGAATGATATTTTTGCCGAAGTCGTTGCTGCTCTTTTCATCCGCCTCGTCGGCGATCAGGTATTCCCGCAGCTTGCTCCAGGTAAAGATGTAGATGCCCATGGAGGCCAGGTTGCTTTTGGGGTGCCGGGGCTTTTCCTCGAACTCATAGATGTTGTCGTTCTCGTCCACGTTCAGGATGCCGAAGCGGGTGGCCTCCTCCAGCGAGACCTCCAGCACCGAGATGGTGCAGGCCGCCCCTGTCTCCTTATGGCGGCGGAGCATCTGGGAATAGTCCATCTTATAGACGTGGTCCCCCGAGAGGATCAGCACGTATTCCGGGTCATACAGCTCGATAAAGCCCAGGTTCTGATAGATGGCGTTGGCGGTGCCCTTGTACCAGGTGCCCTTTTCGCCCTCCCGCATGTAGGGGGGCAGGATGTGCACGCCGCCATCGGACCGGTCCAGGTCCCAGGGCTGGCCGTTGCCGATGTAGCTGTTGAGCTCCAGCGGGCGGTACTGGGTGAGCACGCCCACGGTGTCGATGCCGGAGTTGATGCAGTTGGACAAGGGGAAATCGATGATGCGGTACTTGCCCCCGAAGGGGACGGCGGGCTTTGCCACATGGCTGGTCAGGGCGTGCAGGCGGCTGCCCTGCCCGCCTGCCAGCAGCATGGCGACACACTCTTTTTTCATACGATCACCTCAGGTTGGAAGTGGGGAAGATCAGGGGGTGGCCGGGGCGCTGCCGGCGCTCTTTTTCTGCGCCGGGCCGGCCGCGCGGGTCCGCCGGGGCGGGAATTTCTTGACGCAGCGGTAGATCACCGCGGACATGGGCGGCAGGTCGATCTCCATGGACTGCTCCTGCCCATGGCAGGGCACATATTCGCTTTTGACCGGCGCGGTATCCCCCAGACCGGTACCGCCGAACTCCGGGCGGTCGGTATTGAGTACGCACTCATACCGGCCCGGGAAGGGAAGCCCCAGACGGTAGCCCCTGCGGTGGACGGGGGAGAAGTTGCAGCACACCAGCAGGCAGCCGCCCTTCTTGTCGCGGCGCACAAAGGCGGCGCAGTTGCCCTGGTTGTCGTCGGCGCAGATCCACTGGAAGCCCTCCCAGGAGAAATCCAGTTCCCACAGCTCCTTATGGGCCAGATAGAAGGCGTTGGCCGCCCGGAAGAAGGCCTGGAGGGCGCGGTGACGGTCGCCGTCGCCGGTCTCGTCGTGCTGCTCCAGCAGGTGCCAATCCAGGGACTGCTCGTAGTGCCACTCGTTCCACTGGCCGAACTCGCAGCCCATCATCAGCAGCTTTTTGCCCGGATGAGCGAGCATGTAGGTATAGAAGGCCCGCACACCGGCGTATTTCTGCGCGTCGTCCCCCGGCATTTTGCCCAGCAGGGAACCCTTCATGTGGACCACCTCGTCGTGGGACAGGGGGAGCACAAAGTTTTCGGAAAAGGCGTACATCAAAGAAAATGTAATATCCTTGTGGTTGAACTGCCGGAAATAGGGGTCCAGCTTGATATAGTGGAGAATGTCGTTCATCCAGCCCATGTTCCATTTCAGGTTGAACCCCAGCCCGCCCTGGTCCACCGGATGGGACACCAGGGGCCAGGCGGTGGACTCCTCGGCGATCATCAGCACATCCGGATGGTCCAGGAATACGTGGCCGTTGAGCTGCTGGAGAAATTCCACCGCCTCCAGATTTTCGTGTCCGCCGTGGATATTGGGCGCCCACTGTCCGTCCTGCCGTCCGTAATCCAGGTAAAGCATGGAGGCCACCGCGTCGACCCGCAGGCCGTCGATGTGGTACTGCTCCAGCCAGAACAGGGCGGAGGAGTAAAGGAAGGAGCGCACCTCGTTCCTGCCGTAGTCAAATACCCGTGTGCCCCAGTCGGCGTGTTCCCCCTTGCGGGGATCGGCGTACTCGTAGCAGCATGTGCCGTCGAATTCATACAGGCCGAACGCATCCTTCGGGAAATGGGCGGGCACCCAGTCCAGAATGACGCCTACGCCCGCCTGATGGAGCTGGTCGATGAGCCACATCAGGTCGTGGGGCGTGCCGAACCGGCTGGTGGCCGCGAAATAACCGGTACACTGATAGCCCCAGGACATATCCAGCGGGTGCTCGGTGATGGGCATCAGCTCCACATGGGTGAAGCCCATCTCCTTGACGTAGGGGACCAGGTACTCGGCGATGGTGCGGTAGGAGAGAAACTCGCCCGCTCCGGTGCGCCGCCAGGAGCCCAGATGGACCTCGTAGATGTTCAGCGGATTGTGGTAGACGGGGTGCTCCCGGCGGTATTTCATCCAGAGCTCGTCGCCCCATACATAGCCGGACAGATCGTAGAGCTTGGAGGCGTTGCCGGGGCGGGTCTCGGCGTGAAAGGCGTAGGGGTCGGCCTTGGCCAGAACCCGGCCGTCGGCGGTGTGGACGGCAAATTTATAGGTGTCATAGCGCTCCAGGCCGGGCACAAAGCCCTCCCAAACGCCGCCGCCCACGGGTGAGAGCGGCTGGTCGGTCTCGTTCCAGGCGTTGAACGCACCCATGACGCACACGGCCTTGGCGCGGGGGGCCCAGACCCGGAACACATAGCCCGGCTGGCCGTCCAGCTCGGCGGGATGGGCACCCAGATAATCCTGAGCCCGGACGGCCTGTCCGGCCAGAAATGCCTCCAGCGGCGCCGGTCCAGGGGCCGTATTTGCTGCAAAAGCCATAGGAATCCTCTCCTCGTGGTAAAAGTTACCAAAAACAAGAAAAAGTCAGGAGGACCTTGTTGTCATTGGTAATAAAGAAGCCCCGGATGTGGTGGGACTGTTTGTATAAATTATACAACCTGTTGCGAATATAGTCAAGGATAGGATACGGTAGTGTATGTAAAAATTCCGTCAGGAAGAAAGTAGGCCCTTGTCCAGAACGCCGAAGAGGCCGGAGCGGAAGATCCGCTCCGGCCCCCACTTGTCGAAAAAGCCTGGCAGAGGTTGGCCGCCGCAGCGGCAAGGTCAATTTGAAACAGGGTCAGCCTGCCATGAACAGATTGCGCAGCAGACGGGAGAAGATGCCGGGGATGGTGATGCGCTCCACCGCCTCTCCGGCAACGATGGGGATGGTCTGAAGCGGCTCCCCGCCGATGGAGACCGCCATCTCGCCCAGCTTCTGCCCCGCCTCCACGGGGGCCTCCACATCTTCGCAGAGGCTGACCTGGGTGGTCACCGCATTGACCTGGGATTTGTCGACCAGGATACGGCTGGACTGGGCGAGCACCGGCTGTACCTGTTCACGCTCGCCCAGCAGCACGTCGATGGGCGGCAGGGCCTGGCCGGGATATACGTCCATGAGGGTGTAGTTGGCAAAGCCGTAGCTGAGCAGACTCTTGGCCGCCTCATTGCGGATATCCCGGGTGGAAGATTTGAGGATGACGGCGATCAGTTCCATACCGTCCCGCTCCGCCGTTGCGGACATGCAGTAGCCCGCCGCGTCGGTAAAGCCGGTCTTGAGGCCGGTGGCCCCCTCATAGAAGCGGATGAGCTTGTTGGTGTTGGCCAGCTGGAACTGCCCGTCCCGCAGGGAATCCATCCAGATGGTGGTGTAATCCCGGATGCGGGGGTGGTTCAAGATCAGCTCCCGGCTCATGAGGGCGATGTCGTGGGCGCTGGTCAGGTGGCCCGGCGCGGGCAGGCCGGTGCAGTTGAGAAAGCAGGTATCCGCCATGCCCAGCTCGGCGGCGCGCTGATTCATTTGCGCCACGAAAGCATCCTCGCTGCCGGCCAGGTGTTCGGCCAGGGCCACGGAGGCGTCGTTGCCCGAGGCGACCGCCACCGCCTTGAGCAGGTCGTGTACCGTCATCTGCTCGTTTTCCTTCAGATACACCTGGGAGCCGCCCATGGAAGCCGCCCGGGCGGAAACCGTGACCAGGTCCTCCGCAGCCAGACGGCCGCTGTCCACCGCCTCCATCACCAGCAGGAGGGTCATAATCTTGGTGACGCTGGCGGGCTCCAGCTTGTCGTGGGCGTTTTGTTCAAAGAGGATGGTCCCCGTCTCCTTTTCCATCAGGACGGCGGCGGCGGCATCCACCGGGTTCGCGCCGGCGGCGTGGGCGGGGAGGATCAAAAGAGAGGCGGCCAGCAGGGCCGCAGCTATTTTTTTCATCGGTATGCGCTCCTCCAGACTTGTTGATTTCTCTGTAGTCAAAGGATGTGGAATCAAAGGGACTTCTATGCAGCGCTGAGAAAGTTTTGCACCGGGAAAAATTTTCTGGTATGCTGGAAAAAAACATTTTGCCCGCATCTGCGGCGCAGCGAGGGGGACGGAGGATGGAAACCGTGGCGGTGATCCTGACCGGAGGACGGTCCAGCCGGATGGGGCGGGACAAGTGCGCTCTGCGGCTGGGCGGGGAGACGTTTCTGGAGCGGCTGGTGGAGCGGTACCGGGGGGCGTTCGGACGCGTGTGCGTATCCGTGGACCGGCCGGGGCGCTTCGATCCGGCCGGGGCGGAGGAGGTCTGCGACCGCCGCCCCGGACGCCAGGGACCGCTGGCCGGGCTGGAGGCCGCTTTTCTGCAGACGGGGGCGGAGGCGATTTTCCTGACCGCCGTGGACCTGCCGTTTGGAGACGCGGCGCTGGCCCGGCGGCTGGAGCAGCTGCGGGGAACGGCCGACGCCTGCTGCATCCGCCGCGCCGGCGGCGCGCTGGAGCCGCTGTTCGCGGTCTATGGCCGGGGCTGTCTGGGCGCGGCATCCGCCTGCCTGGAGGAAGGGCGGCGCGCCTTTCGCGGCATGCTGGAGCGGGTGGACTGCCGGACGGTGGACGAGGCCGAACTGCCCGGCTTCGATCTGGAACGCATCCTGCTCAATGTGAACCGCCCGGAGGACTATGCGGCGGCCCGCGCCGCGGCGGAGGAAGCCGAAGGCTGAAGGGAAAAATTCAAATTTCCTCTTTACACAATTGCTTTAGTGTGGTAATATACGAAAGTATTAACGCGCTGCGGCGCTGTTTGGAGGAACCAAGAATGAAAAAGAGACTGCTTGCGCTGGCCCTGGCTCTGGGCCTGACCGTTTCCCTGGCCGCCTGCTCGGGCGGCGCCGGCACCGCGTCCACCCCCGCTCCGGAGACCGCGGCCCCGGAGACCGCCGCTCCGGAGACCCCCGCCGCCGGGAGCGATGTGGCCTATGTTCAGGATAAGGGGACCCTGGTGGTCGGCATGACCGATTTCGCCCCCATGGATTATAAGGACGAGAGCGGCGCGTGGATCGGTTTTGACGCCGATATGGCCAAGGCTTTTGCCGCCGACCTGGGCGTGGAAGTGGAATTTCTGGAGATCAACTGGGACAACAAGCTCATGGAGCTGGAGGCCAAGGGCATCGACTGCGTGTGGAACGGCATGACCCTCACTGACGAAGTCAAGAGCGGCGCGTCCACCTCCGAGCCTTACTGCAACAACGGCCAGGTGGTGGTGCTCCCCGCGGACAAGGCGGAGGACTACCAGAGCGTGGAGAGCCTGTCCGGCCTGAACTTTGCGGTGGAGAACGGCTCCGCCGGCGCCGAGCAGCTGGATGCGCTGGGCCTGAGCTACGTGGCCAAGCAGACCCAGGCCGACGCCCTGCTGGAGGTGGCTTCCGGCGCCTCCGACGCCTGCGTCATCGACCTTCTGATGGCGGGCGCCATGATCGGCGAGGGCACCAGCTACCCCGAGCTGACCTATACCGTGCAGCTCAACAGCGAGGAGTACGGCGTGGCGTTCCGCAAGGGCTCCGACCTGACGGACGCCTTCAACGCCTTCTGGAAGGAAGCCTGCGACGCCGGTACCGTTCTGGAGACCGCCACGGCTTACGGCGTTCAGGAGTCCATCATCGAAAAGTAAGAGGTTCATCATTCTTCGGGAGAGGAAACAGGCAGAGAGCCGTCCGGCTCTCTGCCTTTCCCCGGTTTAAGAGAGGGAATCGCCATGCTTACGACCGTTACGCTCACCCTGCTGGAGGGACTTGTCACCACCCTGGAGCTGTTTGTCCTGACGCTGGTCTTCGCCCTGCCCCTGGGCCTGATCATCAGCTTTGGCTCCATGAGCCGCTTCGCGCCCCTGCGGGGCTTCGTGAAGACGGTGGTCTGGATCATCCGGGGCACGCCGCTGATGCTCCAGATCCTGGTGATCTTTTACGGCCCCGGCCTGCTCTTCGGCCTGCCGCTGCTGCCCCGGTTCACGGCGGCGCTGGCGTCCTTTGTCATCAATTACGCCTGCTATTTTTCCGAGATCTACCGCGGGGGCATCCAGGCGGTGCCCCGGGGGCAATACGAGGCGGGACAGGTGCTGGGCATGACCCGCAGCCAGATCTTCTTCAAGATCACGCTGCTCCAGGTCGTCAAGCGTATCGTTCCGCCCATGTCCAACGAGTTTATCACCCTGGTGAAGGACACCGCCCTGGTGCGCATCATCTCCGTGTATGAGATCATCTGGATGGGAGAGTCCTTCATCAAGAAGGGCATGATCTGGCCCCTGTTTTATACCGCGGTGTTCTATCTGGCGGTCAACGGCATTCTCACCCTGTTGTTCGGCTGGGTGGAGAAAAAGCTGGATTACTTCAAGTAAGGAGGCGTCACGATGTCGGTATTGGAGGTACGTCACATCGAAAAGCATTTCGGCGCCACCCGGGTGCTGGAGGATATCAGCTTCTCGCTGGAGGAGGGGCAGGCCCTGGCCATCATCGGCTCCTCCGGCTCGGGCAAAACCACCCTGCTGCGCTGCCTGAACTTTTTGGAGCGGCCCGACCGCGGGAGCCTCGCCGTGCGGGGGGAGACCCTCTTTGACGCGGCGGACCCCGCCACCCAGCGGGAGGCGGAGGTGCGCCGCAAGCGCCTGCACTTCGGCATGGTATTCCAGTCCTTCCACCTCTTCCCCCAGTACACCGCGCTGGAAAACGTGACTCTGGCCGGACGGCTGCTGGCAAAGGAGCGGGCGGACTATAAGCGGGATCAGAAGCGCATCCTCCGCCAGATCGAGGAGCAGGGGAAGGCGCTGCTGGAGCAGATGGGCCTGAGCGACCGGGCCGGGCACTATCCCCACCAGCTCTCCGGCGGCCAGCAGCAGCGGGTGGCCATTGCCCGGGCCCTGGCGCTGAGCCCGGATATCCTCTGCTTTGACGAACCCACCTCCGCGCTGGACCCGGAACTGACCGGCGAGGTGCTCAAGGTCATCCGCTCCCTGGCGGAACAGAACACCACAATGATCATCGTCACCCATGAGATGGCGTTCGCGCGGGACGTGGCCGATCAGGTGATCTTCATGGACGGCGGCGTGATCGTGGAGCAGGGGACACCGGAGCAGGTCATCGTCCACCCGCAGCAGGAGCGTACGCGGCAATTTTTGACCCGTTTTTCCCAGAATTGAAAAACGGTGAAAAATGTGGTATGATACCTACCGCATTTGTGGCTGCGGCCGCGAGAAGGAGTAGGAATCATGGAAGACTTTTTTCTGCCTGTGCTCTCCCATTTTCAAAATGAAAACTTCTGGACAGCCAGCGCCGGCGCGCTGCGCTACCGGGTGACGCCCCGGGAGGAAGGCCTGGCCGCCGAGGTGTGGGAAGGGCCCTGGCGCTATGAGGACAGCCGGGTGGAGGAGACGCGGACCTTCCCGCTCAGCGACGAGGGGCTGGAGGAGCTGCGCCGGTGGCTGACCGGCTGGCGGGACGCGATCGGCCAACGGCCCCGGCCCGGGCTGGAGGAGAGCATCCGCCGCCGGGATGCGGTCCGGGCCGAGCGGGCCCGCTTGGCCGGTCAGGCGGAAGGGACCGCCTGATCCCGGAGGCCGGCTGTGCTGCGGCAGGGCTTGGAATAAAACGAACGCAAACGCAACGCGATGGAGGATGTGCAAAATGACCTGGGGAGATTATTTCTTTTTTTATGAGTGCCCGGAATGCGGCAAGAAATACCGCTATCCCATCGACCTGATGTCCGACCCGGACTACGGTGCCTGCCCGGACTGCCATGTGATGGGCAAATTTGTGGGCGAGACCAAGGACATCAAGCAGGGCGAGACCAAGTTCTCCGATTACGAGTACGTATAGGGGGCCGTCCGGGGCGGTCCGGCCCGGCGCAGGCACAACCCCTGCTGTACCGGAGATTTGGATCAGGCTGTCGAAAAACCCTCCTGGAGAAGAGCCTGGCAGAGTTGAGCCGTCCGCAGACGATGGAAGGAAAGGAAGCTCCGTCATTTCCGGCGACACGTGCGTCGGAAATGACACCTCTCATGACGGACAGGGCGACTTTTCTG
>NZ_JALFGV010000061.1:0-35519 GCF_022777125.1 Lawsonibacter sp. | reverse complement strand
CGCTCAAGCTCCCGGCGGATTTCCGGGAGGAGCAGTACCTTCACACCGTGGCCAGCGAAAAGCGGCATGAACTGTTGATGGCTCCCTACGGCGTGTCGTTCCCGGTATTTCGCACGCTGGTCTATTTGATGCAGCACCCGGACGGGGCGGCGCCCTCTCAGATCGCGGATGACCTGATGATCCTGCGGCAGAGCATGACCAACATCGTGGATTCCCTGGAGAAGCAGTCGCTTGTGGAGCGCAGCGCCCACCCGAACGACCGCCGGCGTATTATCGTCCGGCTTCTTCCCAAAGGACTGTCGCTGGCGCGGACGTTATTCCAGATCGAAAACGACTATACGCAGCGTATCTACCGGCATTTTACGAAGCAGGAGCTGGAGGATTACTACCGCCTGATGCGAAAAATGCACGAAGTGAAGGAATTGGAGCTGAATCAGATCCTTAAGGAATATGAGGCGGGGCATGTATAGCATCCTTCGCCCGCTCCCGTTTCCAAGACCGCCGGAAAGCAGGATTGCTTTCCGGCGGTCTTGTTTTGTGCATTTTATAAAAAAGCAGGGGAATGATTTGTGGGAAAAAGAGAAAAGCATGGGGGAGAACAGATTTTGCTTGCACGCGCCGGAGAAAATAGTATAATCATTTATAGTAAAATAATTTATTATTTTACTATGGATAATATGAAAATGGAGGAGTGATGGCATGAAGGAGACCTATCTCGAACCAGCCGGCCGCCTGGAGGTCTACGAGCGCTGCGATGTCCTGGTGGTTGGCAGCGGCGCGGCGGGGCACAGCGCCGCCGTGGCCGCTGCCCGGGCGGGGTGTAAAAATATCGTGCTGATGGAACGATACGGCTACTCGGGCGGGGATGTGACCGGGGGCTACGTGATTATGGTGCCCGATTTGTCCTGGTATGAAAAATCCTTTGTCCGGGGGCTCCAGGAGGAGTGGTTTACCCGCTTGGGAAGCATTCCCCAGGCGGTACGGGCGCCCGGCCTGGCGGACATCGGCAGCCAGGATCCCGTCCTGGTAGACGCCTGGAGCGCCATCCACGACTGCGTCAGCCGCAGCGAGCCCAAACGTCTGGTCCGGGCGGTCTATTTCGAGCCCAATCAACTCAAGATCGAGATGGACAAGATGCTCCGGGAGCATGAGCAGGCCATCCGGGTGCTGTACCATTGCTGGGGGGCCAGGCCCATCCTGGAAGGAGACACGGTCCGCGGCGTGATCTTCGAAAGCAAGGAGGGGCGCAAGGCGGTCCTGGCCAAGGTCGTCATCGACGCCACCGGAGACGGCGACATCTTCGCGCAGACCGGTACGCCCTACAGCAGCCTGGCCGACGGCGGCACCCGCTCCAGCACCACGGCGCTGGTCTGGCGGATCGGCGGGATCAACTGGGATCAGTTTGAACAGTGGAAGCGTACCCGTCCGCAGGCGGCAGCGGCGCTGCGGGAGCGGCTGAGCGCCGTGGCGGGCTTTCGGTGTCTGCCGCTGCCCACCAATCAGAACGACATGTGCTGGGTCAATAACTGGCATCCGGCAATGGATTGTACCAGGATCGCCGACCAGACCAAGACGGAGATGGATACCCGCGCCACCATGCGTCAGGTGCTGGCCTATCTGAAAGAGGCGGTGCCCATGGCCTTCCGGGACGCCTTCCTCTACGATATCGCTCCCCAGTTGGGCACGCGCTGTTCCCGCCGCCTGAAAGGCGAATACGTCATGACGGCCAACGATTTCGCCTTTGCCACAAAGCATGACGACGTGATCGCGTGGCATTCCACGATCTGCCAGATCAACGACTGCGGTCCGGTGGAGATCCCCTACCGCTGCATTCTCCCCCAGAAGGTGGAAGGGCTGCTTTGCCCCGGACGGCATCTGTCCGCCGACGACGTGGCCATCGACTGGCTGAACCTGATCCCGCAGTGCGTGGGGACCGGGCAGGCGGCCGGTGTGGCGGCGGCCGTGGCTGTGGCCGACGGCACCACCGTGCGGGAGGTGGATATCCGCAAAGTGCAGGATATCCTCTGCGGCCAGGATGTGCCCCTGCCCCGCAACGCCAAGACCGACCCCTCCTATACGGCCTGCTGCGAGGCGCATGAGTACGGACTGTATACCGACCTGGCCAAGCAGGCCCGCGCCGCCGCGGAAGGGAAGGGGGAGGATCTGAACCAGTACCGGCAATGGTAGGCAAAGAGCAGGAAGCGACCCAGTCGGCGGAGAAACATTCTGGTCCGGAGCAGGAGAGACTGCCTCCAGAATTTTATCAGAAGCTGCTGGCCGTCCCGCCCTGCAAGCAGGGTGGCGGCTGCAGCGGCTGCGGGCGGTGTGAGCACTGATTTTAGAAAGGGTGATACATTTGTCAGAGGAAAAACGTCCTGTAGCAGAGATCCTATCCGAGGGGGCCCTGAAGGTAAGCTTTGAGGATCTGAGTGAGAAAAACATCCGCATCTGCAAGGATAAACTGTTGGACAACATCGGTAATTTAGCTGGAGGCGCGCTTGCTTTTGGTAACCGCGAGGTACTGCACATTCTGGATACCTATGGCGAGAAAAAGGAAGCCCCCATTTTCCTTCTGGGTGGCAAGGCTGCTTTAGGCGATGCGGCAATGGTCAATGCCATGAGTGCCCGCTCCAATGACTTTGAGCCCATGTTCATGAATATAGACGGTTTGCGGATGCCATCCAAGGAATCGGCGACCCTCATTAACGCAGTGCTAACAGCTGGGGCGGTCTATGGTTTCTCCGGAAAGGATTACATCACCCATGAAGTGGTGGGTGAGGACCTATCCGTTCGCATCATGGCCGCCGGCGGTCGCTGGAATTTTACCGTGGGCTGGGACAGTTCTTTCACTATGCCCATCTACGGCGTGTGCGCCCAGCTTGCCCGGATACGGGACCTCACCCCAGAACAGCTTCGGGATGCCTGGGGCATTGCCATGGGCATGGTGGGCGGCACTATGTCCCACATCTTTGATTATGCCACCTCAGCCAAGCTGGGTGCGGGCTACAACATCCGCAACGCCGATTTTGCTACCCGGCTGGCCAAGAAGGGGTTCCCCAGCCTGAAAAATATCTTTGAAGGCCCACGCAATCTCTATCACCAGTACCGGGGTATGGACGAGGCCTGCAATCCTGAATATCTCCGGAAAGACTATGGCAGGAAATTCTATATGGAAGAGAGCATCAAACTCTACCCAGTGGGTTCACCGGCTACCATTGTCGCCTTTGCCGGCAGCGAGTTGTTTGGCTGCTGCGACCCGAAGAATATCACGGACATTGAGTTGGCCGTCCCCGACGGCTACGCCGAAATGTATTACTGGCCTCCCTATGAGGTGGGACGTGACCCTCTGACCCACGCCCAGTTCAGCTATCAATATGCGCTGTGCGCCCCCCTGCTGTGGGGCCGTTTCGGTGTGCGGCATTACTCCGAGAGCCATCTGCGGGACCCAGAGCTGCTCCGGCTGTGCTCCATCACGCGAATGCTCCACGATCCCACTCTGCCAAAAGGCCTGCCTGGGCAAAGCGCCACCTCCAACAACGGCATCCGGGTGACAATCACTGAAAAAGATGGCACTCGCCACACCGTTGAGAAGAACTCTGCGGACTTCAGTATGCATACTTATCCAACCCGCGAGCAGCTTCTGGCCAAATACTGGGATCAGATAAATGGATATGGTTTGATTTCTCATGCGTCTGCCCAAAAGGCGATCGAACTGGTCGACCGGTTGGAGGAGTTGGAGGATCTGCGGGAGCTTACGGAACTGCTCGTACCATAGCCAAGGAAGAGACAATAAGAGAAGGGAGAAGGAATCTCATGTCTGCATCACTTGTAAAAGGCGGCCATCCGTATCGAAAGATAGTCCATCTGATCATCGGCATTGCAATCGGCTTTCTGATTTCGCGAATTCCCGGGCCGGGCGGTATTACGCCGCTGGGCATGGCGTTAATTGGCGCATTCCTGGTGGCAAATTACTGGTTTATTGCCATCGATATGATCACAGGGTCCTTGGGCGCAATGATTTTATTTGTATTACTGGCGGGAAGCGACCCGGCGGGCATCATTTCAGGAACCCTGGGAAACACTACCGTATGGCAGGTTCTCATTGTGCTTCCATTGATCTATGGACTGAGGGTCACCGGCGTTACAGACGCCTTGGCCAACTGGATGATGACCCGGAAGATTTTATATGGCAGATCCACGATGTTCGTCATTTTTTTCCTGCTGTTCAGTTCGCTTTTATGCGCCTTAAAAGTCAATGTGCTGGTGGTCCTGGCGCTGGCGGAAGGCGTTATGTCTGCAGCTGGCTATGAGGAACAACGTAAAGAGCATGACGCGTTTCTGGTAGCTACCTTTTTTGCCGGAGCGTTGGCGTATAATATTATACCCTATGGCAGTTGGATTGCCAGTTTTGTGACGGCGTTTGAAAATATTGCCGGTATTCCTTTGGATGGTGCAGTGTATATGCTCTTTGGTGTGCTCCTCAATGTGGTATTGGACATCCTATACGCTTTCGTCATGATTGTTCTGCTCCGGTGTGACTTTTCCCGGCTGGCCGCATTGGACCAAAGCGCTATGAAGACCTCAGACGCCAAATTTACCAAACAGGGAAAATTTATGTTTGTCCTGTTTCTTGTCATGATCGTAGGTGCGGTGTTGCCCACCCTATTCAGCAGCTTTCCGGTTTCCCTTTTTATCAATAAGACGCTGACCATGGGCCTTTGGTTTACGCTCTGTCTGGTCGTAGCGCTTATCGTTCCCATTGATGGAAAACCGGTGCTGAGTCCCGTCGACTGCTTCAAAAATGGCGTTCAATGGCCTCTGATCCTGTCTGCCGGCGTTATGCTGTACTTTTCCGGGATCATTGGAGGTGACGACGCAGGAATTAAGGCGGCATTGTCGGGCGCGTTCTCCGGGGCCTTTAACGGGATTCCAGGAATTGCGTTGCTTTTGGTGGCCTGCTTGCTGACTGTAATTATTACGGGCTTTTTCTCAAACATGGCAACTGGAGTTATCTTTATGTCAGCTACAATTCCGTTGGCGGCGATGTTCAATCTTTCGCCGCTGGTGCTGGGGGTATGTATCATGTGGGCTTCCATGCCCGGGTTTATTACTCCAGGCGGAACGGGACTATCGCCCTATCTCCACGGCCTGACCACCATTACAAAAAAGAATATGTACAAATACATGCTTGCCTTCCTGGCGTTGTTCTTAGTGGTGATCCTAATCTTTGGCGTTGTCATAAATCTGATTTTCTAAATTGTACTGTTGGGGAAGCGCCCTGCGGCTTTAGCCGCAGGGCGCTTCCCGGCAGTTGCACGCCGGGGCGCTTTGGAGTACACTGGTCATAAGAACAAAAAAAGGGGGGCGCTTATGCCCGATCTATTCGATTATCTGATCTGGCGGGGAGATTTGACCTTGGAGCAGTCCCCCTTCAACGATGTGGACAGCCTGATCCTGTGCAGCCTGTCCTATGCCGCGCTGGACGGATTGGTGGGGCCTGGGGGCGCCACGATCCGTCAGGCGGCGGAGGCATTTGTACGCGCGGGCGGGCAGTGGCCCAAGGAGCGCCGGGGCGGCGGCATGGAATTTTGGGAAGATGCCCTGCGCCTGTTGGAACAGTTGGCGGGGACGGCCCGGTTTGGTACCATGCGGCTCTTTGATTCGGTAAACTATGTCGACACGGCGGCGGAGGAGCAATTTTCCGCCGTGACCGTGGATACGGGGGATGGCGCGTATTTCGTATCCTACCGGGGGACGGACAGTACGCTGATCGGCTGGAAAGAGGATTTCAACATGAGCTACCAGACCCCGGTGCCCGCCCAGCGCTCCGCCGCGGAGTATCTGCGGGATGCGGCGCGGCGCCGCAGAGGCCGCCTGCGGGTGGGCGGACACTCCAAGGGCGGAAACCTGGCGGTGTATGCCGCGGCGCACACACCCCAGCCGGTGCAGGCCCGGCTGGAGGCAGTGTACAACAACGATGGACCCGGATTTTGCGCCGGGGCATTGGACGAGACCGGCTATGCGGCGGTGCGGGAGCGCATTCGGACCTTCGTCCCGCAGACCTCCATCGTAGGCATGCTGCTGGACCATGAGGAACGCTATACGGTGGTGCGCAGCCGGCAGGTGGGGCTTTTGCAGCACGACCCCTTTTCCTGGCAGGTGGAGGGGCCGGACTTCGTGCGCCTGGAGACGGTGACCAGTTCCAGCCGGTTTTTGAGCCTGACGCTGAAAAACTGGGTGGCCTCCATGGACCGGGAGCGGCGGGAGGCGTTTGTGGACGCCCTGTTCGATATCCTGGGCTCCGCCGGAGCGGATACCACGGAGGAATTGTCCGAGGGATGGCTGAAAAACGCTGCGGCCATTCTCTCCAAACTGCGCAGCGTGGACGACGAGACCCGCCGGATGCTGTTGGAGGTGCTGCGGGCGCTGCTGGCCGCGGCCCGCGAGAGCATGCCGGAGCTTTTGGCCTACCATCGGCGCCGGGGCGGATGAACTCCGGCGGAACCTTGTCGGCAGGCATGGGCCGGGCCTGCCGGTACTCCGGATTCCGCCGCCGGGCCCATACCCATGGACCAAACGCCCGCCCGGCCTGAAACAAAGGAAGGAGCATTGCCTCAGCAATGCTCCTTCCTTTGTCCGTCAAAAGACCGAACACACGTGCAAAAAAGAAGAACGTTTTCGTATGGGAAACGCACTCGGCTTTATTTTTGCCGCCCAAGAGCGGCGGAAATAAAGTTCGGCCCCATACTTCCGGGGGGCTGTGCGAAAACAAGACCCCCTGGTGCGCCTGCACCTGGGCGCCAGGGAAGACGCCGCTTGGGTTCCCTTGCTTCTTCCGCGTGATCAGTCTTTTCGGGCCCGGCATCCCGCCCACAGCACGCCCGATCCCGCCATTTCTCAGATGCAGTGACAGCAGGCAAAGTGGCCGGGGGAGACTTCACGCATCTGCGGGGTATCCTGGGAACAGATATCCTTCTTAAAGGGACACCGGGGGTGGAAGGGACAGCCCTTGGGCTTGTTCAGAGGGCTTGGGATCTCGCCGATCGACTTGATCTTCTGGGGCTTAAGGCGCTCCTCCTCGTCGCTGAGCACCGGGATGGAGGCCAGCAACATCTGGGTGTAAGGGTGGCGGGGATTTTCGAAAAACTCCGCCGTGTCGGCATACTCGCAGATGCTGCCCAGATACATTACCGCCAACCGGTCGCACATGTTGCGCACGAGACACAGGTTGTGGGTAATGAACAGATAGGACAGATCGTTCTTTTTCTGCAGCTCAATGAGCTTATTGGTGATCTTGGCCTGAATGGATACGTCCAGAGCGGAGGTGGGCTCGTCCAGCACGATGAACTGGGGGTTGGCCGCCAGGGCGCGGGCCACGCACACCAGCTGCTTTTCGCCGCCGCCGATGGCCCGGGGATACTTGTCCAGGTAGTGGACCGGAAGACCCACCTGCTCCAGTATGCCCTTGATGCGTGCCTCAACCTCCGCGGTGGTCAGACGCTTGTCCGCATACAGCTGTACCGGTACGGAGAGGATCTGACGGATGGTTTTGCGGGGATTAAGAGAACCGCCGGGATCCTGAAACACCAACTGGATCTGCTGCTTGAGCGAGGGTTCCCGGGACTGGCTGGAGCGGCTGATATCAATCTCGTCCCGGAAGGTGATGGAGCCGGAGGTGGGGCCGTAGGTGCCCACGATCATGGAGCCGATGGTAGACTTGCCGGAGCCCGACTCGCCCACCAGACCGAAATTCTCGCCCCGGCGGATGTCAAAGCTGACGTCATCCACGGCGGTGAGGGTACCGAACTTGGTCTTAAATTGCTTGGTCAGATTCTTGATCTGAATGACGTTTTCGCTCATACCGCCGCCTCCTCTCCCGCATGATGACAGGCTACCTGACGCCCGTCCTCCATGTCCGCCAGAATAGGGGGCGCTTCCAGGCACTCCTGAGTGCATCGGGGACAGCGTGAGGCAAAACGGCAGCCCTTGGGGGGATTGATATAGCTTGGAATATCGCCGGCGATACCGTCGGCAATGCCGCTGCCGGTGAGTTTGGGCGTGGCGGCCATCAGGCCGATGGTATACGGGTGGTGGGGGTGTTCGAAGACTTCTTTGGTCTTGCCCACCTCGACCACATTGCCTGCGTACATGACGTACACCCGGTCGGTGATCTTCCGAATGGCGCCCAGGGCGTGGCTGACCAGGATGAGGGACTTCTTCTTCTCCCGGACCAGTTTGTCCAGCAGGTCGAGGATCTGTTCCTCGATGGTCACATCCAGAGCGGTGGTGGGCTCGTCGGCCAGCATCAGGTTGGTATCCTTCATCAGCGCCATGGCGATGCACACACGCTGGCGCATACCGCCGGAGAGCTGCACCGGATAGCTGCCCAGCACCCGTTCGGGGGCCGGCATGGACACCGAGTCCAGGGCGTCCAGCATCATCTGGCCATACTCTGCTTTGCGCTTGCCGGGGAACTGGCTTTTGAGGATGTCCGTCATCTGGGTAGAGATCTTTAACGTGGGATTGAGGGAGCTGGAGGGGTCCTGAAAAATCATGGACACGTTGCGGCGTACGCTGCGCAGCCCCTTTTTTCCGTCCACCGAGACGCCGCATACCTCGATGGCGTCTTTGTGGACAATGGCCGGAGGGCTTTGAAGCACGGCGGCGGCGGATTTGAGTACCGTGGTCTTGCCGCAGCCGGTCTCGCCGATGAGGCCCACCCGCTCGGCCTGCTCCACATGCATGCTCAGGCCTGGGATCACCTCCAGGATCCCTTCGTAAATTTTATACTTCACGGAGAGGTTTTCGATATTCAATGCAAGATTCTTCTTCTCCATGTCACTTCTCCTCCACGGACAGAACATCGTTCAAACCGTCGCCCAGCAGGTTGAAGCCCAGCACGATCAGTACGACCACGATGGCAGGCATAACGGTCAGCCACCAGAATTCGGGCAGATACTGGATGCCGTCGGACACCATGGCGCCCAAGGAGGGCTCCGGCGGCTGCACGCCCAGCCCGACAAAGCTCATGCTGGAGGCGGTCAGAATGATGCTGCCCATATCCAGACTCATCTTGGTGACAATGGACGAGGTGATGTTGGGGAGCATCTCACTCAGGAGAATTTTCAGGACTTTAACGCCGGACAGCTCCGTATAGACGATATACAGCTCATTGGAGAGGGAGGTGACCATGTTGTAGGTCATACGAGTATACCAGGGCCACCAGGCGACGGCAATGCCGATGGCTGCAAAGAGGTAGCCGTTGGTGAACATGGTGCAAACCACCATAGCCAGGATCAGGGGAGGAATGGCCATAAACAGTTCGGTCACCCACATGATCAGCCGCGAGATCAGTTTGCCCTTGTAGTAGCCGGCGACCAGGCCCAGAATGACGCCCAGCGGTACCGAGATGGCCAACACCAGCAGCCCGATGACCAGGGAGGAGCGGGTGCCAATGAGCATGCGGCTGAACACATCTCTCCCGTACTCGTCGGTGCCTGCCAGGTGAATGGCGCTGGGCCCCTGGAAGGACTCGGCGATCTTGGTGGTCAGGCCGGCGTCCTCCGGATAGGGGACAATGTAGGGCGCGAAGACCGCCACGAAGACGACCGCCAGCACCACCACCAGGCCCAGCATGGACAGAGGGTTACGCGAAAATTTATACCAACTCTTCTTCAGCGATTCAATTCTGGGATTTTGACCCTGCTCGACGGCTGCGTTGGCTTTCAATTCTTTTGTCATCATACGCAATCACTCCGATGTATTGATGCGGATTCTCGGGTCCAGGAAAGCCACGCCGATATCCACCAGGGCGTTTACGACAGCGAAGATGATACCAAACACGAAGGTAACTGCCACGATGCCGTAAGGGTCCTTGTTCTGGATCACGTTTAGGCTATACTGCGAAAATCCCGGATAGCGGAAGATCACCTCAATGATGAATGCGTTGCCGATCAAAGAGGCCACCTGCAGGCCGTAAATCGTCAGCGTGGGGATAAAGGAAGGCTTCATCAAATGCTTCATTACCAACTTGCCCCGGCTGACGCCGGCCACCTGCGCGAAGGCAATGTAATCAGCATTAATGTTTTCCACCATGGCTCCGCGATGGATACGAGCCATATAGGCGATGCTGCCCAAAGAGAGACTCAGGCAGGGCAGTACCATGCACTTGAGCACTTGGCCGTAGAGGGCGAAGTCTCCTACCAGCAGGCAGTCCAGGCCCATCATGCCGGTTCTCACATAGTTGTCCGGAATCGTGGGCATACCGCCGATGGGGAAGATGCCGAGCGTATAGCTGAATACCAGCAGCAGCAGTACGCCGATGGCGTATGCCGGGGTACACACACCCAAGTAAGAGATAAACCGGATCAGGTTATCCAACCACGAGTTTTTGAATATGGCGGATATCGTGCCTACCGCCACGCCCACAATGAGAATGAGGATCGCACAGTAGAATACCAGCTCCAGACTCTTGGGCAGGTATTGCTTGATGTCCTCGGCGACATTGCGGTGGGTGAAAAGAGACTCGCCGAAGTCCCCCTCGGTGATTACCCCCTTGAGCCAGTGGGCCCACTGTATCGGCAGGGCGCGGTCAAAATACAGTTCGCTGCGCTTCTGCGCGATGGTCTCCTCCGGCGTCATGGGACCCATAGAGATTTTGACCGGGTCGCCGGGAATCAGACGGATGAAGGAGAACACCACAAAGGAGAGCACCAAAAGCAAGATAACTGTATGCAGCAGCTTTTTCAAAATGGCGACGACAGTCTTTCGCATAGTGGCTCCTTACTCGTCAGGGCCAGAAGCACCCGCCTCTGGCCCTGACGCATGTTCTTCTTGGAATGATTTACTTCATGATATAGTCCGCGTAGTAGAAGTTGTATTCCGTGGTGGCGTGCTTGGCCGGCCACTCAAAGTTGTTGGCGTTGTAGATGGGCTTGATGACAGAGGCGCATGTGTAGACGGAGGGCACGACCTCCTCCACCAGGTACTTTTGCATCTGGCCGTACAGCGCGATCCGCGCGTCGTCATCCACGGTCCCCAGGGCCTCGTTGAGCATGGAGTCAAACTTTTCATCCTGCATCCACTCGTTCTGGTTCCAGTTGCCCACCGTCCAGGAGGCATACTTCAACTCCAGGATGGAGCCGGCTTCCGGGTAGCCGGCGGTGGCAAAGGCGTTGGTCACGTTGGGGCTGGTGGCGATCTCGGCCTCATTGTTGCAGAACTGCACCCAAGGAGTCTCGTTGATGACCACCTTGAAGCCCAGGCTCTCCAGCGAGGAGGCCATCAAGTACACCAGTTTGCCGGTGTCGCCGTTGCCTTCAATGTAGTCCAGCTGGATGGGGTAATTCGCCAGGTCACTGGCGTATTTGGACGCGGCGATCTCCTCCTTGGCCTTGTCCAGATCATAGGAGTAGCCTTCAAAGTCATCCACATATCCGAACAGGTTTGTGGGTACGGGACCGTTGGCATCGGGAGCGCCGCCCAAAATCTGCTTCATCTGCTCATAATCACAGGCGTAAGAGATGGCGCGGCGGATGTGCACGTCATCGGTGGGGGCTTTTTGCGTGTTCATCATGAAGTAGTTCAGGCCGGCCTCCTGGAGCTCAGCTACCTCGATTCCGTCGTTGGCGGTCAGAGCAGCGATGGTAGTGGAGTCCTGGTGGCCATGGACAAAGTCCAGATCACCGTTGCTCATGAGCATCTTGGTGGTGGATGCCTCGGTCAACTCCTGGATTTCCACCGTGTCGGGCGCGGCAGCAGGCACGGCACCGTTCCAGTAGTTCGCGTTCTTGGTCAGCACCATGGTGTCATGGACCGTAAAGCTGCTGATGACGTAGGGGCCGGAGCCGGCGGAGTGGGTCAGCAGATAGCCGGTGCCGTAGTCGCCGTTGTCACCGTACATCCCTTCGGCGGCGGTGTTGGCCTCCACCAGGGCGCTGTTGACGATACGGAAAGCGGTCAGAGCGGAGACGAAGGGGCCAAAGGTCTTGGAAAGCTTGAATTCCACGGTGTGCTCGTCCACCGCCACCGTCTCAGCCAGCACATCTTTGAGCACATAGGCGAAACCCTCGCCCATGGTCATCATGCGGTCAAAGCTGTACTTGACGTCCTTGGAGGTCAGAGGGGTCCCGTCGGCGAAGGTCACATCCTGGCGCAGCTGGAAGGTGTAGCTCAGACCGTCTTCGCTGGCCTCCCAGCGCTCCGCCAGTTGGGGCTCCGGGCTGCCGTCCTCTGCGTTGGGGGCCACCAGGCACTCGTACAGATTGACATAGAGCATCAGGTCGTTTTCGCCGGTGCCCCGGGCAGGGTCGACGGTCTCAGGGGTGGTGGTGCAGGTGCCGCGCAAAACCGTGGCGCCCGCAGGCGCGCTGGTGCTGGGGGCGCCGGTATTGCCGGGGGCCGCGGTGTTTGCGGCGCCTCCGCCGTCTGTAGTGCCGCAGGCGGCCAGGGCAGCCAGCAGGGCGGCCGACAAAACGCCGCACAAGATTCGTTTCATGGTTTTCATTGTTCTGTTCCTCCTTTAGTCGGTCAGTTCATGAATCGCGTAGCCGTACATTATCGTGTTTTTGATAATATTCGCTCTCAGCGTCCGCTCGTTGGGGGAATGCACGGTCAGTTCCTCCTTTGGATAGACCGAACCAAAGCAAACACAGTTGGGGAAGGCCCTGGCATAGGTGCCGCCGCCGATGGCGGAGAGTACCGCCTCCTCCCCCGCCACCGTCTCATAGACGCGGCAGAGGGTCTGGATGAAGCTGCTGTCTGCCGGGACGTACAAAGGGTGCTTGAGATGCTCGCCTGCGCAGTGGTAGCCCTGGCCTGCAAAAGCGTCCTTCACCTTGGCTGCGACGTCATCCAGGGAGACGGTGACCGGGGCACGCACGTCCAGCTTGGCGGTCAGCATGCCGTCGTTCAGACTGAGCATGCCCAGGTTGGTGGTCAACTCGCCGGACACGTCGTCCGCACAGCGGATCCCCATGGCTGCGCCGTCAGGCTGTTCCCCCATCAGGCCCAGCAGTTCCCCGGCCGCGTCCCGCAGCGCCCCGGGCGCGCCCTCGCACCCGGCGATCACATGCAGCAGGCCCTGGATGGCGGACACGCCCCGGGCGGGACTGTGAGAAGGGGCGTTTCTGCCCTTGCAGCGGATGCACGTGCCTTCCCGCTCCTCGCTCACGGTAAAGCGCATGCCCTCGGGGGCGGAATAGGCGGTCACAGCCGCCTGTGCTTGGGCTGCCGTACAGGGCAGCCATGCCGCGGCCCCGGCGGGCACCAGGTTCCCGGCCTCGCCGGCCTGGATGCAGGCGCCCGCCCCCTCGATCTCCTTGGCAAAGTCTGCGCCCAAAATGCCCTTCTCCCGGTTGACTACGGTGTACATGCCGTCGGGAGAGAAGCTGTAGGCGGGAGGATCCAGGTGCTTTTTATAGTAGTCCATGCAGCCCCAGCCGGTCTCCTCGTTGGTGCCGATGATCACGCGGACCTGCTTTTTGGGTACAAAGCCCATCTGTTTTAACGCATACATGCCATACAGGCAGGAGAGCAGAGGCCCCTTATCGTCGGCTACGCCCCGTCCCTGAAGAAATCCATCTTTCTCCGTGAGGGTGAAGGGGTCGCTGTTCCACGCGGACAGGTCGCCGGGGGGCACCACATCTACATGGGAGAGGATACCGAGCACCTCGCCTTCGCCCCACTCGATGGTGCCTACGTACCCGTCGTGGTTTTTTACACAAAACCCCATCTGTGCGCCCAGGCCCAAAATATGCTCCAGAGCCTGAGCCACCGCGCTGCCGAAGGGGGCGCCCGGGGCGGGCGTTCCCTCTACGCTGGGGATGGCGATCTGCTCGTTCAGGCTTGCAAACAGTGCGTCAATGTGGGCATCGACCTGCGCGGTCAGCGCCTTTAACACCCCGTCCATGACTTAGTAACCGGCCACGCCCAGCTCGCCGCAGATGCGAACGCACTCGGGGTCGACATAGAAGCCGTTCTCCTCAATGGCCTTGCCGTCGCAGTAGATGGAGGGGTT
Source organism: Lawsonibacter sp. (assembly GCF_022777125.1). NCBI lineage: Bacteria > Bacillati > Bacillota > Clostridia > Eubacteriales > Oscillospiraceae > Lawsonibacter > Lawsonibacter sp. The sequence continues at coordinate 21,502 of NZ_JALFGV010000061.1, read as the reverse complement.
GAGAATGATGCCGTCGGTGTGGTTGGCAGCCACCCAGCTCTTGCCGCCCAGGCCCTCGCCCTGGGTGCCCAGGCCGATCTCCACACAGCCGAAGATGCGCTCGTCCTCCTCGATGCGGCCGGTGGGCTCGGGGATACCGGGGTTGAAGCCGCAGGAGATATGCGCCACCCAATACATCTTGGGATCGTTCCAGCTGGCCATCCACTTCTGGAACAGGTGCGCCTCACGGCCGGGCCCCTCAATTTTGGTACAGACGCCCTTTTCAATGGTCAGCTTGACCGGGTTGACCTGGCGGCCGATCTCCTGGGGCGGGAACAGACCGCCGTCGAAGACGATGGTGCCGTTGATGGTCTCCTCGATGGGGCACATGGAGGTCTGGCCGGAGAGCATGACGGAGGTGCCGGGAGCGGCATAGGTGCCGGACTGGTTGCACAGACGGCCCTCGCAGGCAAAGGTCAGATCGGTTCCGCCGGGGCTGGTGATGCGCATCTGCTTGGCCTCGTTGTGCAGCACGACCAGGCGTTCGCCCAGTTCCACGATCTTCTTGTGGTCGAAACGGCCGATGACGTTGAGCATCATATTGATGTCCATCGAGGCGGCGGTGATCTGACGGGTACCGCAGTCCATGGCCTGCTTCCAGCCGCGGGTATAGAACAGCTGGTAATCATACTCGATCCACACATCAGCGGCCTTGATGGCCTCCAGCACAGGCTTAGTGGGTTCGATCATGATGGCTTGCTCCAGAGAGGCGGGGTACTGCATCACGATGGGGTAGGCGCCCATAGTCAGGGCGGCGCCGGCGGTGGCGTTGATCACGCGCTCGTCGTTGGTGGTGTCGCAGGTAATGAGAACGGTTTCGCCGGGCTTGACCATCATGATCTCCCGCAGCAGCTTTTCAGCAGCCTTCTGCAGTTCCCAATTGAGGTAGTACGGACGGCCTTCCGCCTGAGTGGTAGCTTTCATGTTGCATTCTCCTTTTCATTATTCGTTTTATTAAGAAAGATTCTAATCCTGCTCTTGGTAGGCGCGCAGCGCCTGCGCAATGCGCTGGAGCACCTGCTCCGACTCGTCGTCGCTGCCCAGGCAGCCGTTGATGATGCGCAGGCAGCCATTGCCCTGGGAACCGTAATTTTTGCCGTCGTTGACGGCCACTCCGGCCTGGCGGATGAGGTAGTCCATGATCTCGGTGGAGTCCCCCAGCTCGGATACATCGATCCAGCAGAAGAAGCCGGACTGGGGCATATCCATCTTGACTCCGGGCACCGAACCCAGAATGCGGCAGGCGTCCCGGCGGCGGCGATCGTAGTGGGCCTTATAGCCGGCCATGAAGCTGGTGTCCCGGAAGGCTGCGATGGCCGCCAGCTGGGAGGCGGTGTTGGTGGCCCCCAGTACGTTGACGGCGCCGCCGTAGTATACGTCCATAAACGTATCACAGGCCACGATGTAACCCACCCGCAGCCCGGACAGGCCCATGCCCTTGGAGATGGAGCATACCGTAACGGTCCGCTCCCACATTCCGGGCAGGCTGGCGGGGGAGACAAACTCCACATCGTCGAAGATCATATCCTCAAAGGCCTGATCCACCACTAAGATGAGATCGTGGCGGATGACAAACTCAGCCAGGGCCTCCAGGCTTTCCCTTCGAAATACGGTGGTAGTGGGGTTGTTTGGGTGGGTAATAAGCACCATCTTGGTCTTATCGGTCACACAGCGTTCGAAGGCATCCATGTCAAACTGGTAGCCGTTGGCCGCATCCAGGGGGACCGGGACCGTAACGCCGCCCATCAGCGTGGGGTTGAGAAAGTTGCTGGGATAGCTTGGGTCGGGTACCAGCACCTCATCGCCGGGGTCGAGGAAGACCGTCATGGCATAGAACAGCCCTGAATCCGAACCCGGAGTGATAATGATGTTGCGCCGGGGATCCACATCCAGATGGTTGTAGGCCTTGCACTTTTTGGCGATCTCTTCCCGCAGCTCCACAGAGCCGATGGGCATGGTATAGTGGGAAGCAATGCCGCACTGTGCCGCCTCAATGAGAGCTTCCTTCACCGTTTCGGGCACTGAGGGATCTGGATAGAAGGGGTCCGCCCATCCCATGAGTACCACCTGCCCGGCCATGGAAGCAAAGCTGTCTCCCACATCGGCCTTTGTCACCTTGGTGAACAGGCCTCCCTCTACCCCACGGAACTTTCGTGCGATCTTATCCTTACCGGCCATATCCGCACACCCGCTTACAGTGCGGCTATGGCGTCGATCTCTACCTTCGCGCCCTTGGGCAGGGCGGACACCTCCACCACAAAGCGGGCGGGCGCCCCCTCGCCGAAGAAGCTCTGATAGGCCTCGTTGATCAAGCCGAAGGAGTTCATATCCTGGATAAACAGGCCGCATTTGACGATATTTGTCTCATCACCGCCGGCGGCCTTCACCAAGGCTATGATATTCTTCATGGACTGAGCCACCTGGGCCTTGAGATCCTCGGGCATCACGCCGGTGGCTGGGTCGATGGGCAGCTGACCGGACACATACAGCGTGCCGTTCCCAATTACCGCCTGAGAATAAGGACCGATCGCCGCCGGGGCTTTGCTGCTGCTGATGATCGCTTTTTCCATTTTTGTTCTCTCCTTTGTTTGGTGAGGGGCATAAGCTGTTTTTGCAGTTTTAGTTCTTTGCTCTTGCAGTGCTGCGTTTTTGGATTTGCCGGATAATGAAAATGGACGCACTGAGCCGGGTACCTGATGCACCTTTGCCCGTTGCGTCCTGCTTCCTACATTGCTGATTATAAATGAACTTTTTTTCATTGTCAATCTTTTTCAATAAAAAAAATTAATTATTTTGGCGGCCGATTTTTCTGGTTTTTTGCATTATTGTCGTTTTATTGGAAAATATTTCACAATTGCTTGCATCCAAATTGGAATGGTGGTAAAATTTATTTTAGTTTTGGGAACGCTTTGTTGACTTCTAGACTATAAAGTTTTCTGTTTGTCACCTTTTGACTCCACTTTTTTATTTACTTGCAAAATTGGGAGGATGTTTATGGAGCAAATTGCCGTTTCACTCACACCTGCGGATCGGATGATCCTGGAGTCCTATAAGACCATGGCGGAAGGCCTGAGTGACTATCTGGGCAGCGGCTACGAGATTGTGCTGCACAGTCTGGAAAATCTGGACCGTTCAGTCATTAAGATTTTAAATGGCTATCACACCGGCCGCAGGGAGGGGGCCCCCATCACCGATCTGGCGCTGGAGATGCTGTCCCGCATTAAGGAGACGGGTGGAGACCCTCCCTATATTTCCTATTTTACAAAGAACAAACGGGACGAACCCCTCAAGTCCACCACGATCGCCATCCACGGCGAGCGCGGACGAGTTATCGGCCTGATGTGTATGAATTTTTATCTGAACACCCCCCTGGCCGATGTGATCAGTTCGCTTACGCCCCGCCAGCACCAGCCGCCGGAAAGCATCCCTGAGATATTCTCGGACAACATCGGCGATGTCATTGACGCCACGGTGCGCCAGGTCAAGGAGCAGGTCTGTGCAAACGAAAAAATTCCCGCCAATCTGAAAAACAGGGCTATCGTCTCCGAACTCTACGAAAAGGGGATCTTCAGCCTGAAGGACAGCGTGGTGCGTACGGCGGAATTGTTGAGTATCTCCAAAAATACGGTCTATCTCCACCTCCGTAATTTGACCGGGTCCAAATAGCGCGCATGTGTCGTTCCCGCATACGCCATACCCGGCGGTGCTGGAAAAGGTTGTGCGACGCTTCCCGCCAGTGGTTTTTTCTATAAGAAAAAGTCCTGCCGCTATTGCAGCGACAGGACTTTGCTTTGCCTCAATGCGGCAAAAAAGCTGTTTGGAACATACGGGCCCTACACGGTGGGCGGCGCTTTTGCGCGGCGCAAGTGTTTTCACCCAAAGGCGAAACCCTTGGCGGAGGCGGAATTTATTTCCGCCGAGCAGTTTGATCACCGAAGGACGGAGCGACAAAAGGGCGCGAAACTCCAAAAGAAAGACACGCGTTTTGCGGGCCGTTTTTTGCATGTTCAAAAGGTATATGCAGGTGAATGCCGCTGACCGGAATTTGGAGCGGAAGCCCTCGATTAATTATCGCATCCCTGGCCGCGGGCCTTCTTGATCTCATTGGTAAGGGCAGGAAGGATTTGAAAAAGATCGCCAACAACACCGTAGTCTGCAATGTCAAAGATGGGGGCATCGGGATCTTTGTTGATGGCGACGATGACGTCGGAGCTGGACATACCGGCCAAATGCTGGATGGCACCGGAGATACCGCAAGCGATGTAGAGTTTGGGACCTACGGTCTTTCCGGTCTGACCCACCTGATGGCTGTGGGGGATCCAGCCGGAGTCTACGGCGGCGCGGGAGGCACCCACAGTGGCGCCTAGGACTTTGGCCAAGGCTTGGATAGGCTCAAAACCCTCGGGCCCGCCCACGCCGCGGCCGCCAGAGACGATGATCTCCGCGCTTTCCAGGTCTACCAGCGCTCCGGCTGCCTCCTGAATGACCTTCAGAAGTTGCGTACGGATCTGCTCGGCGGGGACGTGGAGTTTTTCGCGGATAATCTCAGCCCTGAGGGCCACGGGGGCGGACTTTTTAAACACGCCGGGACGCACGGTGCCAATCTGGGGCCGGTGGTCCGGGCAGAGGATGGTGGCCATCAGGTTGCCGCCAAAGGCGGGGCGGGTCCAGGCCACGTTACCAGACTCCTCGTCAATGTCCAGGGCGGTGCAGTCTGCGGTGAGGCCGGTCTTCAGGCGGCAGGCCACCCGGGGGCCCAGATCCCGACCGTTGTTGGTGGCGCCAATGAGCATGCTTGTGGGGCCGTACTGCTCCACCAAGGTGCACAAAGCGATGGCGTAGGCGTCGGTGGTGTAGTGTTCATATTCCGGGCCGTCCACTACGATTACCTTGTCTGCTCCATGCTGCGCGGCAGCGGTTATAGCCGCGTCCGTGTGATGACCGATGACCACAGCGGTCAGAGCTCCGCCCTGTTTGGCCGCCATGGCCTTTCCGGGGGTGAGCAGTTCCAGACCCACGTTTTTGGCAGTGCCATCCCCATTGGTCTCTATAAATACCCAAAGCTCTTTCGTTTTGGCTTCCATTGCGCTTCCCTCCCTTAGATGATACTGGCCTCGCGCAGAGCCTGAAACAGCTTCTTTGCGGAGTCCTCGTTCGTTGCTTCCTGAATCTTCGTGCCGCCGCTCTTCTTTTGGGGCACAAAAGTCTTTTTTACGTGGGTGGGAGAGCCCTTCAGGCCGATGCGGGCGGCATCGATCCCCGGAAACATGGCATCGTCCAGCACCGGGATCTCTACCCGGTTGGCCGCCATTTTCCGCTTGATGGTGGGGTAGCGGGGGTCCCAAGCGGGCTTGGTGAAGGTGACCACGCAGGGGGTACGCACACCTATGAGTTCTGCTCCCTCCTCAGTCTCCTTCTTCACTATAAGCATGCTTTCCTCCGCCTCAACCTCCAGGCCGTAAGTCACCTGGGGATAGCCCAGGTGCTCGGCAAGTTCCGGCCCCACCTGGGCCGTGTCTCCGTCGATCGCCTGCTTGCCGCAGAAGATGGCATCGAACTTACCCTCCAGCGTCTCTATCTTCTTCACAGCGTTGGACAGGATGTAGCTGGTGGCCAGAGTGTCTGACCCGCCGAAGCTCCGTGCGCTCACTAAGTATGCTTTGTCCGCTGCGATGGCAAGGCACTCCTTCAGCGCCGCCACAGCCTGAGGCGGACCCATGGTGACCACCACGATCTTAGTCTCTGGGGCCTTGTCCTTGATCCGGGCTGCTGCCTCCAGTGCATAGCCATCGAACGGGTTCACAATGCTCGGTACCCCGTCCCGAATCAACGTGTTCTTCACAGGGTCGATTCGAATCTCCGTCGTGTCCGGCACCTGTTTGACACATACTAAGATATTCATTTTGTTTCCTCCTGCTGTAATTTGGTTCTGTTTTTGCCGTTTGTTTCAAAGAAGTTCCGGCCCACGGCCCCTTCCCCGCCGGTGCAGGCATTGTATTCATCAGAACGCATGAGATGGGTCTTCAGTACCGACCTGTAGGTACATAGCCCGTGCCAGAGGGTAAGCTCGTGGAAGGGAATGTTAATCGGGAGTTCCCCAAGAGCCGCAAGGCAGACCTCACGGTCTCCGGAGAGCAGCTGCAGGTGGGACTGGAATAGTGCCCTCAAAAAGCAGGCGTATCCTCCTTGGTCCTTCTGTCCCTCTGCGTTGGGCAGATTGGCCAGCAGCTCCAGCAGCGCACTACAGGAGTCGGCTTTTCCCCGGCAGAATCGGGCAAAGCGCTGACACCTGTCCTTGTCCCGTTCCAGAAAATAATCTTTTGTCATAAGACCCGCGTAATGCCGCACCTGTTCCGCCAGCCTGCGCAGATGCTCCAGCTTCTGAGAATCGACGCCCGATACCGGCTTGTGCTCCAGCAGCTCCACAAATAATGCCGTAAGAGCGCGGTCCATCTCCTGCACAGACCTGGTCAGGGCTGCGCGATGTCTTGGCGGGTACACGATAATATTCACAGCGACCCCTACTGCAATCCCTACTAGGCAGTAGAGAAGCCGTTTTACCGGATAGAAAGAATCGCCGCCGGTCATGAACTGTATCATAAGCACGGGAGAGTACAGCGTCATGTCCGGTATATCCAGTTTCCTGATTCGCCCGACCAGCAGGATAAGAAACGCGCTGACCGATAGGCCGAGGGCCAGTCGCTGTGCCTTGGGGATGCCATCAAAGCGGGCTAGGAAGAAAAACACCGGGGCTCCGATGACAATGCCGAGCAGCTGTGCCTTGATTCGCAGCAGGCCGTAGGCCAGAGCACCGTATATCGTATTGCCATATGCCATGAGAAACACCGCACTGAACACCGCGGTCAGCGGAGAGGGAAAGCCACATAGCTCAGATACCGCAGCGCTCACGTAGATCGCGATTGCCAGTTTTATTAGGGGAATCCACTCTTCTCGCGCCATCCAGTCCTCCTCTCTTCCGCGCGCAGTACTAGGGCGTACGGGTGCAAAGGCTGCGGCCGTCAGGGGCGACCATCCCTCCGGGTCAGAGTTTGGCCGCCTTGCCCAGCAGCTTGTCGGAGAGCAGGTTTGCCAGGATCAGTGCACAGATGCCGCAGGTGAGCTTGGCCACGATTACCGGCAGGATCATATCCTGATTGACGCCGGCAGTAAAGCCCAGGTGGTCACCGAAGACAAAGGCGGCGCACACGGCGAAGGAGATGTTCAGTAGCTTGCCCTTGGGGGTCATGTCCTTGACCATGTTGAATACCGGGATATTGTTGGCTAGATTGGCCACGAACCCAGCGGAGGCAGTCTCATCCACGCCCAGCAGCTTGCCGAAGGACATCAGCGGCTTGCGAAAGGTACGCTTGATCCACTCCACCATCGGGAAGGCCCCAATGAGCACTAGCGCGATGTTGCCCACGGTGATGAGGCTCTCTTTCAGGGGAGACATTCCATTGGCATCCTCAGCTACCATGATTTCCGCCAGGGGGAAGCGGATGCCGGTCTGGTACTGGAACACAGCGACAACGGTGCAGACGGTGATGACGGCAGTGACCACTGCGCCGAATTTGTCGAAGCCGTTCATCATGGCTTCCGGTTTGAACCATAGCCCGATGGCGATCAGAACCGCGATGATCGTGACGGGGATAATGTTTTGAATGAGGGCCAGCAGGTTCAGCGAATAGGGCGTCAGGCCCATAGCCAGCCCGCCGGTCAGACAGCCCAGAGGAACCGTGACCAAGCCGCACAGTATACCACAGGCCAGGATGGAGCGGTCCTTCTTCGGAACAATGGACAGGGCTACAGGAATATCAAAGAGGATGATGCACCCCATGGTGGTTCCTACAATCAGTCCGGCAAAATTGCCGATGGCCTGGTCGGAGCCAGCCAGCGACATGGCCAGAGAGTAGCCGCCCATGTCGCTGGCCAGCAGCGTGGTGGCAAAGACGGCGGGCGAGGCGCCGAAGAGAGCGTAGATGGGGGTAATGATGGGCTGGAGGATCATACACAGCACCGGAGCGGCGGCGATGACGCCCACCATGGCAACGGCCAGGGGGCCCATGGCATGGAAGCCCTCGTCAAAAGCGGCGCCATAGCCCTTCCGATTGCCGCGGATCTTGTCCACCGCGCCCACGACCATAAAGATCATCATGATCAGGATGATGGCGGAGTTGAAGGAAAAATGAGAGAGATAGCTGTGTAAACTCTCTGAAAAAGCCGCCGTATCGGTGACGGCGGAGATCAGTTCATCAAACATGAAGCAGATTCCTCCTCATAAAAGGCATCCGGGACAGGGCATCGCCACTAGGTCCCGTTGAACTGGGGAGAACGCTTTTCCACAAAAGCCCGTACGCCCTCCCTGTAGTCGTGGGTGTCCGCGCAGGAGTTCATTGTCGTCTCCTCCACCTGATGGAGGTAACGGTCGTAGTCGTGGAACGCGGCGCCATAGACCTGCTTTTTGATGTTGGTATAGGCGAAGAGCGGCCCGGCGGCCAACTTGCGGGCCAAGGCCATGGTGCGCTCCTCCAGTTCCTCTCTGGGACAGATCTCGTGGACCAGCCCCAGCCGGAGGGCCTCCTCCGCGGGGACAGGACGACCGGTAATGCACATCTCAAGGGCCCGCTGAGCGCCGATGCTTCGGCTGAGCAGATAGGGACCGCCGGTGTCCGGTACCAGAGCGATGCCCACAAACGCCTGGATAAACCGGGCGTTTTCCGAACAGACCACAAAGTCTCCGGACAGGGCCAGGTTGGCCCCGGCTCCGGCGGCGGAGCCACTGACCGCGCAGATAACCAGCTTGTTCAGCTGCTTCATGGCCAGGGCCAGTTTGCCTACCAAAACGACCAGCTCGGAGGATTCAACAACTCCCCGCTGGATATTGTCGTAAAGATAGCGGATGTCCCCGCCGGCAGAGAAGGCTCTGACACCGCCCTTGAGCACGACGACCTTGACCTCTGAACTCCGGTCGCACTGGTAAAGACGCTCCAGCAGTTCTTTGGCCATATCCACATCGATGGCGTTGAGGTTTTCTGGACAGTCCATTGTGATGGTGGCCACTCCCGCCTCACAGTGAAAGGCTGTTTTCTTATATTCCATGGCATTCTTCTCCTTCCGCTGGCAGAGGCTCCGGCAGCGGGAACGTTACCGTTACCGTTGTGCCGATGTTCTGCTCGGATGTTATAGATACGATAGCTTTACTCTGGTCGAATACTCGCTTGGCCACAAAAAGACCCAGGCCGGAGCCGCCATTCCTCGCTTTCGTGGAATAATAAGGCTTAAACAGATGATCAATCTTCTCCGGCGGGATGCCGCAGCCAGTGTCCTGAATGGAGACCTGGGCTGTGCGGGGCAGTCGGCGGCTGCAGACCCGAATCGTTCCGCTGGTTTGAATGGCCTCCACGGAGTTGATCAGCACATTGAGAAACGCTTGCTGCAGACCGCCGTTGTCTGCGATCAGTGTGGGGATGGACGGGTCCAAAGCCACGTCCATATCGATCTGCTTGCCGTTTTTCTGCCGATTGATGATGCGCACGCAGTTGTCGAGCACATCGTTCAGATTCATAGCCGACGGCTTGCGGGAGACACTGATATTGCCGAAGGAGAGCATCTGCTCGATGACGTTGTTGATGCGGCCGCTCTCATGGAGAATAATGTTGAGCAACTCCTGATGCTCCGGCGACAGGCCGCCATTGCGCAACAGAGCGCCGGCGCAGCCGTTAATGTTCATCAGGGGATTTTTTACATCATGAGCCAGTCCGGCAGAAATTTGACCTAGAAGGCTGAACTGCTTGCTCTGCTGCAACTCGTGCTCCATGGAACGCAGACTGGTTACGTCGTTTCCCACCAGCACCCCCCCGACCAGATGACCCTTGCTGTTCCGCAGGGGCGACAGGGTGGCATTGACGATGCGGTCGGTGTTCGGAAAGAGGACTATGTCCCCCAGAAGCTGGCGCTGACCAAGCTGTGTTATCCGCTGAAAGCACTCGCTAAAAGCGTCGCGGCAGGCGGGGTTGATACAGGTCAGGAAATTCCGGCTCAATAGAGTGTTTACCCCAATGCCAAACATGTGGCGGATGTTTCCATTGCAGCTGACTACCTTTCCGGTCAGGTCCAAGACCACGATGGCGCTCTCAATGCTGTCTACGATGTTTTCCGATAGGTCCCGCTCCTGGATGGACTCGTTGTTCAGCAGGGTATAGGCGTACTTCAACTCGGAACAAATCTGCAGCCACTCCAGATTTGCCGGGCTGATATCTTCTCCTTTGCGGCAATACAAGGCGAAAACGCTGTAGCTGGCATCCCGGCGGATGGGGATCTTGCGGAAGTAGCAGTCCTCCATCTGAAAGAGCTGCATCCCATCGTCGCAGGTCAGCTCGTGGCCGTACTGATCCAGAAAGCGTTGGGGAATATCTCCCGCGGCCCCGGTCTCGTCCCGCTGGGCGTCGATATAAATTGCGCCCTGGTTGGTTTTGGTACAGATGGCGACCCAGTCCAACTGACATAGGCGGTACATCCCCATAGCGTGGTTCTCTTTCAATGTGACTTCGGCGCGGCAGCTGGGATCGTGAAACAGCATAGGTGCTCATCTCCTGTCCGTCTGAGGCGGAGTATAGCTTCATCTATAAAAGGGAACCCGCCCCGGACACGAAGACGTCTGGGGCAGGTCCCGAATACGGGCTTATCTGCCGTGATAGACTGGGGGACGCTTCTCCAGGAAGGCGCGCAGGGCCTCCTTATAGTCTTCCGACTCTAGAGACTGCATCGTCTTGTCCCCGTCGAAGGCCACCAGATCAGCAATGTGAGCGGGGGGATAGATGTTGTTCAGGGATTCCTTCATGCACTTGACGGTGAAGGGCGGCAGGGAGATGATGCGTTTGGCCAACTTCATGGCAGTTTCCAGCAGTTGATCCTGGGGGACGATATCCATGACCATGTTGTAGTCCTTGGCCTGCTGGGCTGTGAGCAGATTGCCGGTCAGGGCCATGTAGCGGACTACCTTGGGCGGAAGAGAGTGGCTGGCTTCGGGCCCGCCGCCGATGATGCCCACGGTGACCTCGGTGATGCCGAATTTAGCCTCGGGGGCGGCTAGGACGATATCGGAGTAGGTGGCGATGCAGAAGCCGGCTCCCACAGCGGTGCTGTGGACACAGGTAATAACAGGTACCTTGCACTTGATTACAGAGGTCAGGCCCTTTTCCACCATATCGCCGTAAGGAATCTCGTGGGTGTCTTCGGCGCCGCTCTGAGCGGTCTCGTCCAATTCGTTCAGGTCGTTTCCGGCGCAGAAGAGTTTGTTCTTGGCCTGGAAGATGACACACCAGATTTCAGGATCCTGAGCCACCAGTTCGAAGACCTCGAAAATCTCGCTGTAGGCCTGATAGTTCAGGGCGTTAACCGGGGGACGGTCCAGGGTAATAATGCCGATGTGGCCCTCTTTCTTCAAAGACAGGTATTCCATAGTGCTTCTCCTTTCTTATTTTACCAAAGTTTATACTGCTCTGCACCCGCGCGCAGCATGTCACGGAAGTCGGGATGGGCGATGTTGATCAGGTTTTCCACACGGCCGGAGACGGGGACGCCTCTCATTTTAGCAATACCGTACTCGGTGACGATATAGTCGATGTCATTGCGGCTGATGGAGACGATGGAGCCGGGGGTAAGTATGGGCTGGATGGTAGAGATCGTGCCCTTCTTAGCAGTGGAGCGGATAGCGATGATGGCCTTTCCGCCCTTGGCGTGGTTGGCGCCAATGGCAAAGTCTGCCGCGCCGCCGGTGCCGGTATACTGGATGGGACCCATGCTCTCAGAACAGATCTGACCCATCATGTCCACCTGGATGGCGGAGTTGATGGAGATCATGTTGTCGTTCTGCGCGATGACATAGGGGTCGTTGGTGTAGGAGCCCCGCATGAGCCAGACGGCGGGGTTCTGGTCGATAAAGTCGTACAGTTCCTGGGAGCCCAGGGCAAAGTTCCCGATGATCTTTCCCCGGTGGAGGGTCTTTTTTTTGCCGTTGACAACGCCGGCCTCAGCCAACTTAGCCATGCTGCTGGTGATCATCTCGGTGTGAATTCCAAGGTCGTTTTTCTCCATGAAGTACAGAGCGGCAGCGTTGGGGATGTTGCCGATACCCAGTTGGATAGTGGCTCCGTCGGGCACCAGGTCGGCTACGTATTTGCCGATCTTCATATCCACCTCACCGGGGGCACCCTCCTCAAAAGCCACGATGGGCTCGTTGCTCTCATAGAGGTAGTCCACATCGGAAATATGAATCTCCACGTCGCCGTTGGTCTGGGGCAGATTGGGGTTGACCTCCAGAATGATCATCTTGGCCATCTCGGCGGCCTCCTGCTCGGCGATGACGCTCAGAGACATGCGGAAGTAGCCCTGGTCATCCATGGGAGAGACCATACAGACAAAGATGTCAATCCCGGTCTCCTCCAATCCGGCCCGGGCGAAGCCAGTGCTCAGATGGGCGGGCATGAACCAGGTGTTCCTGGTGTCGTGCATGGCCCGAGTATAATCATCGGAGAAGCCTGTACAGGGGATGATATGGCCCTTGCAGGCGGGATCCATCACGAAGGGATAGGGACGGTAGACGCCGGCATGGCGCAGAACCACGTTCTCCACCCGCGGTGCAATGGTGTGGAGTTTGCTCATAAAGGCGGCAGGCTCCAGGCCGTTGTAGGAGGTCCAGATCATGTCCCCGGACTTGACCATGGAGAGCGCCTGTTCCACGCTGATTTTCTTCTTGCTGTATTCTTCACGATGCGGGTTCATTTTTTTACCTCCCTTTGTCATTACTCTGTTTCGATATCGTTGAGACCCAAGAGTTGACGGCGTTCCTCCAGGGAACTCTTGTTCTTCCGATTCCAGACTTGATCGATGATGAGGGCGAAGATTACATACACAGCCAAAACACCCCATTCGATGGGCATCAGACCCGAGGGAGAGAAGGGGAGATACAGGCACGTAAATGCCAGACAGCACAGGAGAGAGATCCAGCCAATCAGTTTGGGATGCTTGACCCGGTAGGGGCGAGGCAAATCGGGACGGATCTTTTGTAGACGCAAGAAGCATACCGAGGTCAGTACCCACTCCAGCACCACGTTCAGAGACAGCGCGTCCGCCAGAATGCCGAAAATGGTCATGTTCGCGCCCATGAAGACCATAAGGCTGCTGAGGATGAACAGGAATAAGATGCTCTTATAAGGAGTATTAAATTTGGGATGTATATCAGAGAAGATTCCGGGCAGAAATTTGGCCCGGCCCAGGCCCACTAACAGACGGCTGCCAGCCACATAGGCGGAATTCCAGGTAGTGAGCATACCCAGAAGAGCGGCAATCGCCACAAAAGTGCGGGCCACGATGGAACCGTTGAAAAGGACGGTGACCGCATCGAGCACCGCCAGACCGGCACCAGAGCGAACCTCCAGCGGGGCGGCAAAGCCCAGGCCCAGGACGATCATCAGATAGAAGATAGCGGCGGCCCAAATGGTAATGATGACCACACGACCCACCATCTTGTGGGGCACCTTGCCCTCCTCTGCGGCCTGGGGAATGGCATTAAAGCCGGACATGAAGCCTGGCAGCATCAGCAACACGGTGAAGACGGCCTGGGGTGTGGTGAACAACGGCTCCATGTTGGCGGGCTCACCGAGGGCGATGCCGCTGACGCAGAAGAATACGGCGGCGGCCAGCAAGAGATAGACCGCCCACTTCTGGACAGTGCCGGAGATGGAAGCGCCCAGGATATTGATGACGGCAAATATACCGTTGATACCGATGGAGACGAGGATGTAGGACAGATAAACGGTTTCACCGGCAAACTGGTACAGCGGAACCACCTGGGGAACGGTAAAGCCGATGGTGGTGAGGATGACAGGGATGCCGATGGCCTCCACCGCCAGCAAGCCGACCCAGCTCAGCAGACACATCCATTGGGCGACTCGGGCGGCTCCCAGGCCGAGGGCTTCGATACTGAAGATGACCTCGCCGCCTGCCTTGGGGTAGGTGGAAGACAGCTCTGCGTAGACCAAGCCCACGAAGCTGCATAAAATGGCCACAATGACGAAGGCCAGAACGCCGCCCATGGTTCCGCCCAGACTTCCCCACATGCCGCTGTAGATGACCCAGGACCAGCCGACAACGCATCCAAGACCGAGGGCTAACAACGCTTTCCAGTCAAAGGATTTCTGCAGTGTTGACATAATATTAAGCTCCTTTCTGTGGGGCGGCTCACCGCCCGTACCTAGACCGCCTGAATGCGGTCCCCTCTCGCTTTCCTGCCTCTGCAGGGGTGACCGGCTTGCGGTGCCGGTCTGTGTGTACCTCTGTGGGAAACGATGCGCCGGACTGCCTTACGTCAGACAAAAAAGCAAATCCGATGCCAAACCTGCGAAAGGGCGCTTTTGTCGAAAAATGGAGCCGGTGCCGGTATCGCGCGGGAAAGCGTGCCGCTAAGGTTGTGCAATTTTGGTACATGTGGAGCAATAGAAACGGCATATTTTGCACAAACGTATGGGGTTGTCGGTAGAAAAGCGCAGGATTGGAAACGGCTCCGCGGACCACTTTGTGGTCTGCGGAGCCGTAATTCTATTGATAAAGTCATTTGTTCAGGTGGTATTTCGCCAGCTTGTACTGCAGAGACCGACGGGAGATGCCCAACTCCTGGGCGGTATGCTCCCGGTGGCCTCCGTGCTTTTCCAGGGCGGCCAGAATGGCCATAATCTCCTGATTTTCCAGAGAGAGGGGGGAGGCGCAGGCGCTATGTCCCCCGGCGCAGGAGGTAATCTTTTTCGGCAGGTCCGAGGCGTGGAGGTGGCGCCCGTCGGACAGAACCACGGCGCTCTCCAGCGTGTTTTCCAGCTCCCGCACATTACCCGGCCAGTCATAGGCCATCAGCACATCGAAGATATCGTCGTCCACCCTCTCAAGGGCGACCCCCGTTTTTTCCATGTGGGAGCGGATGAAGGTGCGCGCCAACTCGGGGATGTCCTCCCGGTGGTTGCGCAGGGGCGGACACTCGATACACACGATGCTCAGGCGGTAGTAGAGGTCCGCCCGGAAGGTGCCGTCGGCCACCGACTGCTCTAGATTTTCATTGGTGGCGGCCACGATTCGGGCCTCGATGGGGATATCCTGGGTACCGCCCAAGCGGGTAAAGCGCCGCTCCTGAAGTGCCACCAGCAGCTTGGCCTGGAGCTCGGGCGAGAGAGTGCCGATCTCATCCAGAAAGAGGGTGCCCTGCCCCGCAAGCTCTAATTTGCCCTTCTTCTGGGCGGTTGCGCCGGTAAACGCCCCTTTTTCGTAGCCGAACAGCTCGCTCTCAATCAAATTATGGGGGAGAGAGGCGCAGTCGATGTGGGTGAAGGGCAGACTGCGGCGGTCCGAGGTCAGATGGAGGTATTTGGCCACCACACCCTTGCCGGTGCCGCTCTCTCCCGTGATAAGTACGGTGGTGTTGCGGTTGCGTATCTTCTCCACAGTGGTACGGATCTGCACTATGGCGGCGCTTTTCCCAATCAGCGTGGGCGTCTGGACAGCGTGGGGACGCCCCAGCTGAGCCATCCGTTGGCGGACCCTTCGGATTTGCTCCACCTTTTCCACCAGATCGGGAGGATCAAAGGGCTTGGTGATATAGTCGTCAGCCTGCATCTTCATGGCGGTCACCGCCCCGTCGATGGAGCCGTAGGCAGTCATCATAACGACAATCATGGGTAGGCCCTGCTGACGGATGGCCCGAAGCACCTGCAGGCCATCACAGACCGGCATGCTGATATCCAGCACGGCAGCATCATACCGTACATTCTGCAGTAGGGTGAGGGCCATATTTCCGTCGTTCGCCAGATCTACCAGAAAGGCGGCACGTTCAAATTCTAATTTCAACAGCTTGCGAATTGTTGGTTCGTCATCCGCAATCAGTATCCGAGGTCTCATAAAGCGCCTATCTCCCCCCTCTTTGTGTTTGTTTTGCGCCAAGTATAGTTATTGTAACACGCCAACTTCCCGTATACAAGGCATAACAGGTTTATCCAATTTTTTCATAAGTTTTGGACAGGGGCGGAAGCGGATCTGCCGGCAGAGCACAGTATACGGAAAATGGCTGGCCGTCTGAAAATTGGCATGCCGTTTGCATATTTTCTGTGCCAGGAGTCCCTTTCAACCTCAGCACACCGGTTCTGCCTTACATCGGAATCGTATCTCTAAGGAGTCGTTTAAACTTGCAAAGGAGTGAACAGGATGGACTGCATCAATAAAACAACGTCCTTCAGCATCCAAAAGGCGGCCGTAATCGGAGCCGGCACCATGGGTGCGGGTATCGCGGCCTTGGTCGCAGACGCCGGTATTCCCGTCATCCTTTTAGACATCGTTCCCCCAAAGCTGACTGAGGAGGACGTGATCAAGGGAGTGGATACCAAAAGCCGCACATTCCGCGACCGCTTTGCCCAAGGCGGCAAGGAACGGGTATGCGACCCCAAGCGGGGCACCATCTATGACCCGGAGCACGCAACTCTGATTACGGTGGGCAACTTGGAGGACGACTTGGAACTTCTGAGGGACTGTGATTGGGTGGTGGAGGTCATCATCGAGGATCTGAAGGCCAAGCAAGACCTGCTGGAGAAGATACGTACCTATCTCAAGCCTGGCGCGTTCATCAGCAGCAATACCTCGGGTGTCTCTATCACCGGCATCGCTCAGGGACTGCCCCGGGAGATGCGCAAGCAGTTCCTGGGTACCCATTTCTTTAATCCACCCCGGTATATGCACCTACTGGAACTGATCCCCGGCCAGGAGACCTGCCCGGACCGCATGGCTTTTATGAAGGAGTTTGGCGAGCGGGTGCTGGGCAAGGGCGTGGTGGTGGCCAAGGACACACCCAACTTCATCGGCAACCGCATCGGCGTATATAAGAGCGTACAGACCTTCCAGCTCATGCTCAAGTACGGCTATGACGTCGAGACCGTGGACTATCTGACTGGCCCGGTGGTAGGGCGTCCCCGTAGCGCCAGCTTTGGCACCACAGATATGGTGGGTTTGGACATCCTCTATCATGTGGCGGGGAACGTCCGGGAAAAGCTGCTGGAGGCCGGCAATACCGAGGAAGCGAGTGCCTTTGAGCTTCCCCAATTTATCCATGAGATGTACCAAAACCGTCAACTGGGAAACAAGACCAAGGGCGGCTTCTACATGAAGGCATCCGACCCAAGCGGGAAAAAGGTCAAGCTGGTGTGGGATCCGGAACGGAAGGAGTATGTGCCCAAGAAGGGTGTGAAGATCCCCATTGTGGAGGAGGCCCTCAAGGGCCGGAATACTCGGGAACGGCTGAACAAGCTTCTCTGGGATGACAGCGACGCAGGACGGTTCACTTGGGAGAGTACCAAAGGCTTTCTGCTCTATAGCGCGGAAAAGGCCGAGGAAATCGCATGGAACTATCAGGACATCGACAAAGCTATGAAGTGGGGCTACAACTGGGAGCTGGGTCCCTTCGAGACCTGGGATGTCATCGGTGTGGAGCGCTCGGTACAGCGGATGCGGGACGAGGGCGCTGCCATCCCCCGGTGGATTGAGGAACGCCTCGGACGGGGAGAGACATCCTTCTACAATATCGACCCGCTGGACCGGCGGCTCTCCGCTCAGTACCCCACAGTGAAGGAGTACGGCGACTCCGCCCTGCTGGACCTAGACGACGGGGTGCTCTGCCTGGAGATAAGGACCAAGGGAAATGCCATCAACGAGTCTTTTATGGAGCATCTGCTGGACGCGCTGGACCTGGTGGAACAGACCCCGGCGTATCGTGCCTTGGTGCTGGCCAATGCGGGAACGAACTTCCTCACGGGAGCGGACCTGACCCAATTTCTCAAGAACGCCGAGGCGGGCAACTATCAGGCACTGGAGGAGTCCCCCAGAAGGTTCCACAAGGTGAGCCTGCGGCTCAAATACGCTCAAAAGCCCGTGATTGCCGCGGTGGCGGGCAAGGTATTGGGCGGCGGCCTGGAGTTTGCCCTCCACTGCTCCCGGGTAGTGGCCCATGCCGAGAGCTATATGGGGCTGGTAGAAGTCGGGGTAGGTATCATCCCTGGCGGCGGCGGTGTAAAGGAATATCTCTACCGTTGCATGGAGAAGGTGGAGCCTTTCGGTTTCCCAGACCTGAATCCCGTGGTTCAGAAGGTGTGGAAGACCATTGCCACCGCCACAGTGTCCAAAAACGCCTTTGACGCACGACATATGTGTTTCCTGCGGGACTCCGACCGCATCGTGATGAACCGCGATCAGCTGGTAGAAGAGGCTAAGAAGGAGGCTTTGCGCATGAGCGTGGACGGCTTCCACCAGACGGCCCCCAAGCCCGTCAAGGTTACCGGCATCAGCGGAAGGGCCGCATTGGATTATATGATTTCTACCATGCGCAAGGGCAACATGATCAGCGATTACGATGTGGAGGTGGTCTCTGCTCTGGCGAGGGTGGTTACCGGCGGTGACGTTCCCAAGGGTACTCTGGTAAGCGAGAGAGAGTTGCTGGATCTGGAAGCCGAGGGCAATGCTAAGTTGATCGTGACCAAGCAGGCGCTGGAGCGGGTCCGGGCCATCCTGACCACCGGCAAACCGCTCAGGAATTAAGGGGGTACGTGAAATGAAAGATGCAGTAATCGTGGCCCTGGGCCGCTCAGCCATCGGCAAGGCCCCCAAGGGCGTGTTCCGCCTCTCCCGCCCCGAGGATATAGGCGCACAGGTGCTCTCCGGCGTACTGAAGCAGGTCCCGCAGTTGGATGCCCGGCATATTGATGACGTGATCGTGGGCTGCGCTTTCCCAGAAGCGGAGCAGGGCATGAACCTGGCGAAGATCGTGATATCCAAGGCTATCCCCGGGGTGGATATCCCTGGCCAGACCGTAAACCGATTTTGCTCTTCCGGTCTGCAAACCATTGCCACCGCTGCCAATGCCATCATGGCGGGACAGGCCGAGGTGATAATTGCCGGCGGCATCGAGCTGATGAGCACTATTCCCATGGGCGGCAACATCGTCGCCCCCAATCCGGATCTGATCCAGTCTCAGCCGGACGCTTACACTGCTATGGGCATCACTGCCGAAAATGTAGCGGAACAGTACGGTGTGACCCGCCGGATGCAGGATGAATTTTCCATGGAGTCCCACCGACGGGCCAACGCCGCCCGGACGGAAGGGAAATTTGCCCAGGAAATTATTCCTGTAGAGGCGGTCACCACTTATGTAGACGAGACAGGGCACACCCGTATGGGGCTGCGAACCGTGGCGGAGGACGAGGGTATCCGTCCTCAGACCACGATGGAGAGTTTGGGCAAACTGCACACCGTGTTTAAGCTGGGCGGAACCGTGACTCCCGGCAACTCCTCTCAGACCAGCGACGGTGCGGCTTTTGTTATACTCATGTCTGGAGAGAAAGCTGCGGAGCTGGGGGTAAGGCCCATTGCGAAATTTATCAGCTTCGCCGTAGCGGGGGTGCCCTCTGAGCTGATGGGGATCGGCCCCATTGCAGCCATCCCCAAAGCGCTGAAGATCGCCGGGCTCCGCCAGGAGGATATGGATATCATTGAACTTAACGAGGCATTCGCCGCCCAGTCTCTCGCCTGCATTAACACCCTGGGATTGGATCAGAAGAAGGTCAACGTTAACGGCGGCGCCATCGCTATGGGCCACCCACTGGGGTGCACCGGCTCCCTGCTGACGGTTAAAGTGATACGGGAGCTGCAGCGCCGTGACGGACGCTACGGTATGGTTAGCATGTGTATCGGCGGCGGTATGGGTGCCGCAGGCGTGTTTGAGCGGCTGCCCTGAGGGCTGACGGAACGCCAAACTACCATCAAACGGAGCGCCTGAGGGCGCGGGAGGTTATTTATGAGTTTGTACACAGAAAATCAACTGAGCCTGAAGAGCATGGTGGCCGACTTCATGAAAAAAGAAGTTGTACCCATTATGGCGGAGTACGATCGCAAAGGCGAGGTGCCCATGGAAGCGGTTCGCAAGGGCTTCGAGATAGGCCTGCATCTGCTGGAACTCCCCGAGGCGTACGGCGGCATTGGACTGAGCTATGAAGACTACTGCATCGTGCAGGAGGAACTTTCCTCCTATGAGGCGGGCTTCAGCACTACCTTCGGAGCATCAGATCTAGCGGTCAAGGCAGTGATGAACGCGGGAAGCGAAGAGCAGAAGCAGTACTTCGGCGACTTCATTGCCCAAGGGCACCTGGGAGCCTTCTGCCTCACAGAGCCCCAGGCTGGTTCCGACGCCGCCGCCGTGCGCACCACGGCTGTACGGGACGGTGACGACTACATTTTGAACGGTACCAAGTGCTTTATCACCAACGGCGGCATTGCCGACATCTTCGTTGTCATTGCTGTGACCGATAAAAGCAAGGGCGTCAAGGGACTGTCTGCCTTCATCGTGGAGCGATCCAGGGGTGTGAAGAGCGGCAAGGAAGAGGACAAATTCGGCATACGCTTGTCCAACACCACGGACGTGATCTTTGAGGATGTACGGATTCCGTCCAAGAACCTGCTGGGTCAGGAGGGCCGCGGCTTTATCACAGCCATGAAGGTGCTGGAGCGAGGCCGGGTCAACTGTGCCGCCGGCGCGGTGGGCATCATGCGCCACGCCATTGAGCTGGCTGCCGATTACGCTAAGACCCGGGTTACTTTTGGTAAACCTATCGCGGCCAACCAGGGCATCCAGTTCATGCTGGCAGATATGAAGATTGCCGAGGAAAGCGCCCGGCAGCTGATGCTGTATGCCGCCCGTCTGTGTGATGCAGGGGAAAATTTCCAGATAGCCGCCTCTGCCGCCAAGGCCTACGCCGGTGACTGTGCTATGAAGGTCACTACGGACGCGGTGCAGATATTCGGTGGGTACGGCTATAGCCGGGAGTACCCGGTGGAAAAGCTGATGCGCGACGCAAAAATCTTCCAAATATATGAGGGAACCAACCAGATTCAGCGTTCCGTCATCGCTGGGGCTATGCTGAAATAAGAGTATAGTCACTTGCAGGACCGAATCTGGCACCTATTCTATGGGTGATCCGGTCTTGTCCCTATAGAGTAATGCCTAACTCCCGCGAAGGTGGTTGATCGTGCTCGATATAACTCGATTTCGGACAGCATCTAAAGGGAGAACGTTTGGACATAAGTCACAGCCGCCAGTATCAAATAAAAATAGACAACAACTAAAAACAACATGATTTTAAGGCCCAGTTCAGTCCTGTACTGAACTGGGTTCTTATGTGCTGGGCGGCATCGGTCGCCCATGATTGAAGTGATGGACGTAGGGGTGCAACCGTGCAGGAATCTCTGGAGGGATATCATAGAAGTGCAGAGAGTAAACACCCAAAAGTGATAGAATAAGAAATACAGGAAGGTGTTTACGATGCGCAAATATGATAAGGAATTCAAAGAGGAAGCAGTCAAGCTGTCCGATGAAGTCGGCGTGAAG